>JAUNVN010000213.1 GCA_030537655.1 Bowdeniella nasicola
CTGCGGAAAACTCCGATGCCCACCATTTCCAACGACCTGAGTGTCTCCACCCAGATGCTTGCCGACAAGATGGAATACCAGCGCAAAGCGGTCGCGCAGGCCCTCAATCCTGAACTGATCCGGCCACGGATTTTGATAGCCGATGCGGTGGGGCTCGGTAAAACCCTCGAAATTGGGATGATCCTCTCGGAGCTTGTTGCTCGCGGGCGCGGCGATAATATTTTGATCGTCACGCCGCGCCACGTACTCGAACAGATGCAACACGAAATGTGGTGCCGTTTCGCGCTACCGTTTGTGCGCCTCGACTCGGTGGGGATCCAGCGGATCCGCCGCACCATTCCGGCCACGCGCAACCCGTTTACCTATTTCAAACGCGCAATCATTTCTATTGACACGCTGAAAATGCCGCGTTACCGCGAACATTTGCGGCGCCGCCATTGGGATGCGGTCGTGATCGATGAGTCGCACAACGTCACTAATACCGGTACCTACAACAACGAGCTTGCACGCATCCTCGCTCCGCGCACCGACGCGCTGATCCTTGCCTCCGCAACGCCGCACAACGGCAATCCGAAATCATTCGCCGAGCTGTTGCGGCTGTTGGACCCAACGGTGGTGGGCGCCGATGACACGATTGATGAGGAAGCTGCGCGCGATCTGATTGTGCGCCGGCACCGCTACAGCGAAGAAGTTGCCAATGAAGTGGGCAGCGACTGGGCAGAACGCGCCGAGCCTATCAATCTGCTCGTACCGGCCTCGGCAGAAGAAAATGCCGTCGCAGAAGAACTTGCCGACACGTGGCTCTACCCGACCGATCCGATTCCTGGCACGCCGCGCCTGTTTGGCTGGACGCTTGCAAAGGCGTTCCTTTCTTCTCCAGCGGCACTGCAAGAAACCGTCGCGGAGCGGATCAAACGCCTCGAAAAGAATGACAATGGGGACCATCAGCGTGAACTCGCCGCGCTGCAACGACTGCAGGAACTCGCCGAGGCCGCTGCCGGCCAGCCGAGCGCAAAACTCGACAAGCTCGTGGAGTTCCTCAAATCCAAAGGGGTTGGCGGCGATAGTGACACTCGCGCCGTGGTGTTTTCTGAACGCATCGCGACGCTGAAATATTTGCAGGCCGCGCTACCCAAACGCCTAAAGCTCAAGAAACATAATATTGGCATGCTCTACGGCGGGCTATCAGATGTGGAGCAGCAAGAAGTCGTTGAGGACTTCAAACGCGGCAACTCCGACCTGCGAGTGCTCGTGACCGGCGATGTCGCCTCCGAAGGGGTCAACCTGCACAGCGAATGTCACCTGCTGGTGCACTTCGATATTCCCTGGTCGCTGATCCGAATCGAACAGCGCAACGGGCGTATCGACCGCTACGGTCAGCGCCAAACCCCCGAGATTGCGACCTTGCTGTTGCAACCGGATGGGGAACAGTTCGCAGGTGACGTGCGGGTGCTTACCCGCCTGGTGGAGCGTGAACACGAAGCCCACCAAATCCTGCCGGACGTTGCCTCCATTATGGGGAAGAACTCGGTGGAAGCAGAGGAAAAAGCGATCGCCGAAATGCTTGCTAGCAGCCAGGATCTTGATGCCGTGGCACCCCTTGACGGTGGTGACTTCTTTGACGAACTACTCGCTATCACGCCAGGTGAGGCGCCAGCGCCGGCTGCCGATGGTGGCAAGACGGTTGTGGCACTGCCCTCGAACCTGTTTAACTCCACGCTCGACTACCTCTCCGAAGCACTCACTGAAGCGTTTGGGGATCCCTATGACAAGATCGCGTGGCGTTACGATGCGGACCACAATATTGCGACGCTGTGTCCGCCAGAAGATCTGCAAAAACGCCTCGCATTCTTGCCGCAAGAGTATTTGCGGGAACGCGGCGTCACCGAAGAGCTGCGTCTTGCCACCTCGAAAGCAGCTGGGGAGAAGTCGCTCGCACATGCCAGGCGTGATGAAGATACGAACTGGCCAGCCGCGCACTATCTTGGACCGCTGCACCCGGTGCTTGATTGGGCGGCCGATCGCGCGCTTGCAGAGATGTCGCATAACGAAGTGCTCGCGGTGCGCGGCAATGTTGATGCACCCACCTTCTTGCTGCTCGGCACGATCTCGAATCAACGCGGGCAGCTGTTGAACCGCACCTTCTTCTCAACAGAAGGTGGCTTCCCATCAGCTATTGAGAATATCTCTTCGTATCTCCGCCTTCGCGGTCTCACACCTGATGCTGCAAACCCCGGTGCGGTTCCAACTGATGGGCTGAATGATCAGCTGGTTAACGCGATCAGCCAGGCTGAGGTTTACCTGTCGGGATGGGTATCGAAAATGCTTGACCAGCGCGGCCACACCATGCTCGATGAGTGGCTGAAACGTGCGGACAAGTGGGATGAGGAAGCTGCGAAGGTAACACAGCGGCAAGAGGTCCGGAACCGGCGCGAACGCGTGCAGGCGGAGCAAGAGCTCGCCCGGCAGATGAAACCGGGACAGCCGATCGTGCGGCCACTCCTGGTGGTACTCCCCCAAGACACACCCGTTGCCGAGGATGCTCATGTCTGACTTCGAAGG
>JAUNVN010000013.1:0-6599 GCA_030537655.1 Bowdeniella nasicola
CCGAGACGAGCATCGCCGAGGTGGCAAGCCACGAGTAGTGGTCGATACCGCCAAGTTCAGCAACGATCCGTGGCAGAGCTGGGCCAACGATCGTTTGGGAGATCGATGAGACAAACATCCCCAACAGCAATCCGATAAATACTTTGCGATTGGTCGGCGAGAGCCGGTGATGGCTGTGTTTTGTCAATGATTCCTCCTCGTTGTTGCGCCCTTGCTACTTTCCTCCTTTTTTGCATCTCCCGCAATTGCGCTCCGACAAATTGTCGATGATCCATCCAGGAAGATCCCACCTCTTCACTACGTTAATAAGTTGCATATCCCCCAAGAGGTCGCTAAGATTCTTAGGTTACGTTTTGGCGCGGATTCCTCGCAGCCTTCGTAACTGGCTGATCGGCTGCCCCGCCACCCATTGGCGGTACCGATGATGCATGTCAAAGGTTGATATGCACTGATGTGAAGAAATGGATGATAAACATGATGCGTACTGTGACCATTATTGACCATCTCACCGGCAATATTGCGGTGAATATTGATAGCGCCCAAATCCATGACGCGGTGCAGGGATGGCGCGAACACTACGGATTGAATGCCGATGACCTTCGTGGCGTCGAGGTGCGTGAGGCCGCCTAACGTTAGACTTGGCGCATGGAACTGCGTACAAAGCGGCTTATCCTGCGTCCGCCAACCCTGGCGGATATTCCTGCTCTCACCGTTGCAGTCAATGATCCGCTGATCGCTAAATTCACCCGCGCACCCCAGCCGTTTAGCGACAGAGATGCGCGTCATTTTGTTACCCGCTACCGCGCCAGCCTGCAACAGCAAGGGTTAGATGTGTGGCTGATCTTCCGGCGCGGCGATGATGCCCTTATCGGCGCGATCGATTTGCATGACCGACTTGGTGCCAGTGCACAGCTCGGCTACTGGGCGGCCGAACCAGCACGTGGATATGGGTATCTCACCGAGGCGGGCGGTGCACTCTTGGAGTGGGCGTTAGCGGAACTGGAGTATGTTCACGTCCAAATTGCGGTGGATAATCTCGCTTCGATTCGCTTGGCGCGCCGCCTGGGTTTTACCTTCCATTCGCTCCTTCCTGCCCAGTATCAGCGTGGTGAGCATTTGATTGCCGGGTGGTATGGTACCCGCACCCGTGGTGAGCTGCCGACCATCGCAGAAGATGGGAACACTGGGGTGAATATCGAGGCGCTCGTGCGCGAGTTCCACCGCCATTTCGAGATGGAGATTGGCACCGGACCGATCCGCGGTGATCATCCTGATATGGAGATGCGGCTGCGCCTTATTGCCGAGGAGTTTATCGAGCTGGTCGCGGCGGTACGCGGTCAGGCGGCAGCGCAGCGGATTGCGCGCGCTTTTGCCGATATTGATCACGGGCCAATTGCAGCTGATGTGGTGGCAACTGCCGATGCTCTCGGTGATCTCACCTATGTCATCTTTGGGATGGCAATTTTAATGGGAATCCCCCTCAATGCGGTGATCGCCGAGATTCACCGTTCGAATATGACCAAACTTGCGGCCGATGGCACGGTGCTGACCCGCGCCGATGGCAAAATTCAAAAAGGCCCCAACTACCAGCCACCGCAGCTGCGTGACCTGCTTGGCCTTGCCAACCCGCCCGAGAGCTAGCTGAGTTTCGGAGCGGTGCATGGCACAATAATCGCCATGCACGACCTGAATGCGAACCCGCTGGCTACTCCGTCATCCCTGCCCTATCAACTCCCCGATTTTGCGGCGATTGATGCGGTAACAATTCGCGCTGCGCTCGATGCTGGTTTTACCCAGCAGCGACGTGAATGGGACGCGATTGCCTCCAACCCCGAACCGGCGACCGTGGAGAATACGCTGGTTGCGCTGGAAGAATCCGGACAACTCCTCGCGCGCGCTGCCGACGTCTTTTTCACCTGTGCGGCTTCCCTCGGTGGTCAATACGCTGAGCTGGAAGGTGACTATGTACCGAAATTTGCGGCCCATCGCAGCGATTTTTACCTCAATGCTGACCTGTATCGGCGGATTAGAGAAGTTGCGGACAATACTGAACAAAAGTCCAGGGACACCAGCTGGTTGTTACAGTGCTATCTGCGAGATTTCCGCCGCGCCGGGGCGGATCTACCCGCTGGAGAGCAGCGCTTACTGCGGGAATTGAACCGTGAAATTGCGACATTAGAAACCAGTTTCACCCACAAGGTCGTTGCTGAGCTCGATGCGAAAGCACCGGTACTCTCCCCCGATGAACTTCTTGGGCTACCCGCCGCGCAGCGTGACCAGCTCGCCCGCGTCGATGGCGGCTATCGCCTCGAATTGCTTTCCACCACCCAGCAGCCAATCTTACGTTCGCTGCGTGATGGCGATGCGCGTGCGAAAGTGTTTGATATTTCTGCTACGCGCAATTGGGATGGTGATCATGACACGCGTCATATCGTCTTACAGTTGGCGAAATTGCGCGCTGAGCGTGCCCAACTCCTCGGCTATCAACACCACGCGGATTATGTAGCTGATGGCGCGGCCGCTGGGACCTCCCAGGCAGTGATGGATCAGCTCCTGGAGATGGCCACCCCCGCAGCACGGAATGCGAAAGCTGAATCGGCGCAGCTTGCTGAAATTATGGGACGAGAAGATCCACGTCATTTTTCCTTCGCCGATTGGCAATACTATGAGCAGCAGTTGGCACGCGAACGTTTTGATTTAGACGAAGACGAATTGCGGAACTATCTCGAGTTACGGCAGGTCATTGAAGATGGCGTCTTTTTCGCTGCCGAGCAACTCTATGGGCTGAGCTTTACGCGGCGCGACGACCTTATGGGCTATCACCAAGATGTCTTGGTCTGGGAAGTTTTTGACCGCGATGGGACAGGGCTGGGGTTATTTCTCGGTGATTTTTACAACCGACCTGGCAAACGCGGTGGCGCGTGGATGAATGCGTTGGTTGCTGGCTCACAGCTACTTGGACGCGGTTCGGTGGTCCTCAATAACCTCAATATTTCCCGGCCGGCACCGGGCGAACCCACGTTACTTACCTGGGATGAGGTGCGCACCTGTTTTCACGAGTTTGGTCACGCATTACACCAGTTACTCTCCGATGTGTATTGGCCCAGCCAGTCGGGTACCGCAGTGCCACGAGACTTCGTGGAATACCCCTCGCAGGTCAATGAAATGTGGATGGATCATCCGCGCGTGCTCAACAACTATGCGAAACATTGGCAAACCGGGGCGGCCCTTCCCCGCGAAATGGCCACCACATTGCAGGCCATGGGAAGTTTCGGTCAGGGCTTTGCTACCGGTGAATATCTCGCTGCCGCCCTCCTTGATCAGGCGTGGCACCGACTCACGCCAGCTGAGGTGCCAACCGAGGTGGCTCATGTAGCTGATTTTGAGCGGCGTGTGCTTCGTGACTTTGGTATCGATGTGGTCCCGCCGCGCTATCGCACCACGTATTTTGCGCACACTTTCGGTGGTGGCTATGACGCGGGCTATTACGCCTACGTCTGGTCGGAAGTCCTCGATGCGGATACGGTGCGGTGGTTTCGCGAAGAAGCGGCTCGCGATGGGGATGGTGGATTGAATCTGGAAGCTGGTGCGCGCCTACGCGCTGAGGTGCTTGCGCGCGGTAATTCACGCGACCCGGAAGTCTCCTTTGCCGCCTTTATGGGCCGCAAACCCGCAATCGAGCCGCTCTTACGCCGGCGCGGACTCGCCTAATCCCCGCCAGGTGCGCCGCTCGGTGGACCGGCGAGGAGCGGAACCAGCGCGGCAATGGCCACCATGATCAGCGCCACGCTCGCCGTCCCACTCCATCGGGCCGCATCCCATGCGTGTGCCAGCACGACCCCGCCAAGAGACGAGCCGGCATAGTAGCTCAGTGAATAGCGCGCCGAGGCGGCTGCGGGACGCGGAGCATACTTCGCGGCAAGTGCCGCGGCCAGGCCGTGGGCGAGGAAAAATCCGGCACACAGTAAAAGCAGTCCGCTAAGGACAGCAAGCAGATGCGCCACCGTGGTGAGTGCCACGCCGATACCGGCGATCACCATCCCGGTGGTCAGGGTGGTGCGCAGCCCTAACCGCGCGGCGACCGGCCCGGCGATCGCCGCGGTGGCGGTACCGGCAAGGTAGGTGAGAAACAGGGTGGAGATCACCGCGGTACCAACATTGAATGGCGGCGCGGCCAACCGGTAGCCAATCACGTTGAACACACCGACAAATACGGCCATTCCCAAACCACCGATCGCATAGGTGCCCAGGCGAAAGCGGCGATTGGGATCGGGGCCATGGTGGTGGGAGTCATCACGTTCGTAGACCTCTGCGCCCGGCAGGAGCAGATGGGCTAGTCCCCCGGCAAGAGCTGCGGTGAGCGTCGCGGCAAGCACCCCACTGCGCCAGGTTCCCCATTCACCGACCCAACCGGCCACCAGTCTGCCGGTCATTCCGCCAACGGTGGTGCCGGCGATATACAGCCCGCCTAAGCGCGTAACCACCAGGGGGTGGGCCTGAGCGATCACCCACGCCATCGCGCTGACCAGTACGGTTGCCAAACTTGCGCCCTGGATAATCCGCAGTGCAATAAAAGCCGGCCACGAGGTGAGAAAACTCAATGTGACACCGATGATGGTTGCCATGGCAAGCCCTGCCATCATCGTGCGCTTCCTTCCCCACCGTCCTGCCCAGTGCCCCAGGGGGAGGACGGCTGCGGCAACACCGGCGGTTGCCCCACTCATCAGCCAGGAGGTCTCGGCGGCTCCCTTATGAAAATCTGCGCCGATTGTCACCAGCAGCGGCTGGACGGTATACAGCTGGGAGAAGGTGGCAATCCCCAGCAGGAACAACGCAACCGTTGCGCGTGCATAGGGCCCGTGTCCGGGGCGTAACATCCCGGTGGTCTCCATAGGGGTGCCTGCCTCCTTGCTTCTAGGCTGGCCGCGATGGTACATGCGCCATTATGCTCTCTTTGGCAAGAATTGCTTACCGATGTCCCATTGCGGCTTTGGGATCGCGCCGGTGGTAAAAAGCGATACGGTAACAGCAGATAGGTTGGTGTGAAAGGACATGAACATGGCACACCCAGCGCGCGGTGGTGGCCAGCCCAGCGGGTATGCGCGAGCGAAACGAGCCCGTGCCCGCCAGCTGCGCACCCAGAGCGCTCAGACGACAACTGCCACGGTGCCGCGTTGGCTGTCGAAATATGGCATGGGGGCGTGGTACCTGATCGGTATGGCGATTGTGATTGGGATTGTCGTCTGGGCGACATCGCAAATCACGATGGTCTTTATGGCGGTCTTCCTCGCACTGGTCGGCACGGCGATTCTCTTCCCGGTCGTACGTCTCCTGGCACGCTTCATGCCGCGTGCTGTGGCCACCGTCATCGCAATTCTCGGATCATTTGCGCTTTTTGGTGGCCTGGTGTTTTATGTCATCACCTCCATTCAAGGTGAGTGGGATGAACTCACCGATCGATTCAGTGACGGTGCCGATCAGATTATTGCCTTTTTCGAAAATGGCCCCTTACCGTGGCATTTTTCGCGCCAGGAAATTACCGATGCTCTTCGCAACGCGGTCGACGAAGGCACAAAGTATGTGCAAGATAATGCGGCATCACTTGCCAGCCAAGTGTGGGCCAACGCGTCAACGGTCGCACTGGTGTTCACAGTTTTAGCGCTGTCACTTTTCGTGGCGATCTGTCTGCTCTATTCGGGCGAAAAAATGTGGCTGTGGTTTATCAATCTCCTCCCCCAACAAAAGCGGCACAATACCCACCGTGCGGCCATGGCTGGGTGGCTGACCTTTTCCGGCTATGCACGCGGCACGATGATTGTCGCTCTTTCCGATGGACTGCTCGCCTTTTTCCTCCTGTGGATCCTTGGTATCCCCCTGGCCGCACCGCTGGCGGTCTTGGTGCTGATCGGTGCATTCATTCCGCTGGTGGGTGCCCCCGCAGCCATGGTGGTGGCGATGGTGGTGGCCCTGGCAGCTGATGGACCGGGCAAGGCTCTGGCTGTCGGGGTGGGAATCGCACTGATTGGTCAGTTTGAAGGCCACGTACTCCAACCGCTGGTCATGGGCAAACAGGTCTCGCTCCATCCTGTTGTCGTTGCCATTGGGGTTGCGGCCGGAACCTTTGTTGCCGGGCTGCTCGGCGCGGTGATTGCCATTCCAATTATTGCGGTCATCTGGGCGGTATTCCGCGTGCTCTATCACACTGACGCCCCGCTAGATGAGCTTCCCCCACTGGATGTCGATGCGCTGGTGGAGGCAATTCCGGCGGACTAGTGGCTATTGAAAATCACGCGAACGGCTTGTAACCGGTAGCCGCAGCGGAACTAATCGGTCGGCGCGCACGGCAAGTGCGCCGTCGCCGTGTTGCACAATGCCGCGCACTTCCAGCGCTTGGGCTCGGCGCGCAACCGTGCGGTAGCTGCGCCACACCCCGGGAGTGCAAATAATATTTGCCACGCCCGTTTCATCTTCAAGGGCTAAAAAAGTAATCCCCGCGGCGGTGGCTGGGCGCTGCCGGTGGGTGACCACCCCGGCGATACGTATCCGACGACCGTTACTGACCGTTGGCAAGGTATGAATCGGTAGCACATCGCGCGTAT
>JAUNVN010000013.1:6613-8721 GCA_030537655.1 Bowdeniella nasicola
AATGTTGCGCGCACCAGTGCGAGTGGATGGATACTACTCACTCCACTTGACCACACCTCCAGGGCGGTATGTTCAGCGGTGCGCAAGGCTGGTAGTTCAGGGGCTGATAACTGTTCGGCCAAGCCGGGAATGGGAAGTTGGTGGTACCGCTTCCTGCCAACCGTGGTGATTTGTCCTGCACCGCTGGCTGCCGGTCCGGCGGCCCACATCATAGTGCGGCGCTGACCAAAACCACGAAGTGCCCCCGCGGTGGCAAGCGCTTCAAGCTGGGCGGCACTCAACTCGGCGCGAGAGGCGAGATCGGTTAGAGAAGTAAACGCACCGGCCGTGCGCACCTGAGCAATCCGGTTTGCCACCTTCGTCCCGATCTGGCGGATTGAGGCTAACCCGAGCTGAATGGCACTGTCCTGATCGGCATGGACTCGCGCGGCAGCATTCGCATCGTATTCACGGTGGGTTTTCCCGCTTCCTACCGCAGTGGGGGTATCTGGTTGACAGCACTGTGGTGGGGGCATCGAAACCACCTGTGCGAGCGGACCGCTGTGGTGGATACAGGCGGCTAGCACGTGAACACCGTGGCGACGCGCATCAGCGATCAGGGATTGCGGCGAATAAAATCCCATCGGTTGGGCAGCTAGTAACCCGGCGTAAAACGCTTCGGGATGGTGAACCTTTAAGTAGGCCGAAGCATAGACAAGGTAGGCGAAAGAAAAGGCGTGTGACTCGGGGAAGCCGAATGCTGCAAAACCTTTTAGTGCGGTATAGATTTCTTCGGCAACTTCCAACTGGATCCCGCGTGCGGCCATCCCGGAAAACAGCCGCTCCCGAAGTGCTTCCATCCGCGCAGCTGACCGTTTCGCACCCATCGCTTTTCGTAACTGGTCTGCTTCACTGGCACAAAATCCCGCGGCATCAATCGCGATTTGCATCAGTTGTTCTTGAAACAGTGGCACCCCGAGAGTTTTTTTCAGTGCATTACGCAAAAGTGGGTGGGCATAGCGCACCGGTTCTTTCCCTAAACGTCTTCGTAAATACGGATTGACCGATCCCCCTTGGATCGGACCGGGACGTACCAGCGCAACTTCGATGACAATGTCGTAAAAACATTGTGGACGTAACCGCGGTAATGTTTGCATTTGTGCACGTGATTCAACCTGGAACACTCCGATCGTATCGGCGGCACATAACAGTGCATATACCCCGGGATCTTCCTGTGGCAGGTGGTGCAGTGCCAAGGGTGCGCCGCGATAGCGCACTCCGCGCCTTTCCAAAGTGGTGAAGGCGTGGCGCAGCGCGGTTAACATCCCTAATCCGAGCAGATCGAATTTCACCAGTCCCGCATCGGCACAGTCATCTTTATCCCACTGCAGGATTGAACGACCGGGCATAGCCGCCCACTGCACCGGGCAGACATCAACGATGGGACGGTCACACAGCACCATCCCTCCGGGGTGGATTCCCAAGTGGCGAGGCAGTTCAGTCATGGCGGTTGCCAGGGTGGCAACGTCATCAGGAATGTTGGCATAGCGGTGGTTACTGTCAAGACCGACTCCCCGTTCAAGCGTTTTACTCATCGCATCGCTCGCTCCGGCGCTGTAACCAAGTGCCCGCGCCGCATCACGCAACGCTAACCGGTGGCGGTAGGTGATGACATTTGCAACCAGCGCCGCGTGGCGTCGCCCGTAACGCCGGTAGACAAACTGGATCACTTCTTCGCGCCGCCCCGCTTCAATATCCACATCAATATCGGGTGGGCCACTGCGTCCTGGGGAAAGGAAACGTTCAAAAAGAAGCCGGTGGCGGACCGCATCAACCGCGGTGATTCCCAGGGCGTAGCACACAGCAGAGTTGGCCGCCGATCCGCGCCCTTGGCAAAGAATATTGTGGGTGCGACAAAATTCGACAATCTCGTGCACGATGAGGAAGTAACCGGGGAAACCCAACTCGGTGATCAAGGCGAGTTCGTGTTCGATCATCGCATAGGCTCCCTCGACCCGCTCGGCGGTGGGTGGTCCATAGCGCTGTTTCGCTCCTCGATAGGTTAGTTCTCGCAACCACGAGGCTTCATCATGTCCTGCTGGCACGGGAAAGGGCGGGAAATTCGGGGC
>JAUNVN010000013.1:8731-19580 GCA_030537655.1 Bowdeniella nasicola
TATGAAAAATCAAAGATACATTCACGCCCGATTGCCGCCGCGTTCGCAACTGCGGCGGGGTGACGGTGATGTAATTTTGCCATCTGTTCGCCACTGCGTAACAGCTGGGGAAAGGCTGGCAACTGCGCATCGGCATCTGCAAGAGCTGCCCGCTGACCAGTCGCCTGCAACGCGGTGAGGAGCTGAAAGTCACGCAGCTCCGCGCAGTGCACATCACCGGTTGCCACCAGGGGCAACCGGTAGTGCGCCGCGAGTGCAGCTAGCCCATCGTGAAGTGCACTGTCGGTGGGGCGCTGTTGGGCAACGATCTCAATGCCGATTCGCTCGCGCCCGACATGGGCGATCAGTCGCTCAATTTCACGCTCAGCTGCCTGCCTCTCACCACGTGCGACAAGTTGAGCAAGTGCGCCGCGTTGGGGCGCACCGGTGAGGACAAAACACTCAGATGCGCCAAGCTCATCAAGTTCGACGATGACCTCACGTTTACCTCCCCCCGTTTCATCACCGGCTGCCAACTGGGCGTTGGCGATCGCCCGTGATAGAGCGGCGTAATCACGAGCGTTCCTACATAGGGCCACAACCGAACTGGTAGCGACCTCGGGGCTGTGATGGCGGATTTCTGCTCCCACAATTGCGGGCAGATTTACATGCTGCGCTGCCCGCACATGCTGCACGATCCCGTACATTCCCGCATTGTCGGTCAGGGCCAACGCCTCAAGTTCGAGTGCGGCAGCACGTTCAACCAGCGCTGCGGGCTGATTCGCACCGATTAAAAATGAGTAGGCAGAGCGGGCATGGAGTTCGGCGTAGGCAATCGGCTTAGTCATATATCCCTTCCACGACCCATCCGTGTTTTCTACTGGCAACCAGCATCGGATTGCCACGATGGGGAATGAGCTGCAAATAGATCCGCGCTGAACCATCGCGGTGCCACCATCGCTGTACCAGTGGCCACGGTCCTGCCCACGCCTGGATTCCTTCACGTTCACCCGTTTGGTGGGTGGCAAGTTGGTAGTGCACCGGAGTGGGAATCCATGCGGTTTCGATTGCTGGCACCGCAATGTCGTTTCCTTGCTGGCAATAAAGTCGCAGCGCGATTGGCCGCTCGTACAGACGGGTGGGGGCAGGGCCGGGCAGCTGACCGGGCCACGTGTCTTTGAGATGTGGATCAACTCTCTGCGGTGCGGTCACCGGCTGGAGGATCACTCGCTCACGCGGATGGCGGCCACCGCGCAGATGCGCTTGTAACACTCGGTCCGGTCCCACGAGTGCTTGGAGACGTTCGGTGGCTCGTCTCGCACGTTGGTGGGCATCACTTTGTCCCCACAGAGCCTGCCCTGCACCGTAACTGGCTCCCACCCCATTGGCACACAGTTCTACGGACACAATCTGTCCGTCGGGACGGTGGTGGCGCTGGGAAAGCCACGCGTCAAGTTGCCATCGCACCCGGTCGGTAATCGCGCTACGACTTAGCGCTTGGATGCCACTTGCTCCCGTGATACTCCAGCAGCGCTGATAGCGTGTCCCTTCGGTAGTGCGGCAGGTGACCTCCAGGTGGGTGGCGAGCCGTCCTGCCAGGCGGGCTAAGAGCTGTTCCGCTAGCGCTCGGGCGAGGAATGCTGCACTTTGGGTGCAGCTCAAAGGTGGGTCACATTCGTGGGTAACACTCACCTGGGAGGTCGCCCGCTCATGTTGGGGCAGCAATACTTCTCGTCCAGCGGCCAGGTCGGCAGCAAGCAGCCCGATATGTCCAAAACGATCAGCAATAGCGCTGCGTGGTAGGGCCAGTAGCTCCGCAAGGGTTCGTAGCCCGAAGTGGTGTAACCGCTCCACCAGTGCGGCGAGTTGTCGATACATCTGCCCGCCGGTTGCCACCGCGGTTAAACAGGATAGTGGTGCATTTGCTAGCCAGCTGGAGGTGTGTTCGGGCGGCACGACAGTTTGCTTCCGTGCCGCCAAGATCGCGGCCAGGGTGCCGTGGGCGATTCCCACGGCAGCTTCCGCCCCGCAACCTTCAACAATTGCCCGGCCCACCGCTTCAACGGCTTGCCAACTCCCACCGCAATGTCCAACTGGGCCACGCGCTGGTGCGAGGACCAAACCCGGGCGGATCACCACGGGGAAGGCAACCACCTGTTCAATACTGGCCATCACCGCTTCAAAGCTGCGTGCTTGGCGAGTGAGGTCATCGCCAATCACAACCAGTTGTGGACATAGCGCAACTGCGTCGCGACGGCGCATCTCACGGCGCACCCCCGCACTGCGTGCCAGAGCCGAAACCGCACTTAGGCGTTTTCCATCACTAATGGCTACCGGTTGATCCGCACGTACGATCCCCGCGCTGATCGCAGCGGCCACCGGCCAGTCGGGAATCCACACGCACAGCTGCGCCGTCATGATTGACCTGCCGATACCACCCGTAAGTGCGATCCGCGTGACGTTGAGCTCGTTGGAAGCCGCACCCCGGCCGAATGTGCGCACAATCGGGTGCGTCCCGCCGTTGCGTGGGCATGTAATATCCGTTCGCGTAGATACCCATCGCCATCACCACATCCGGTGGCCTGTTCGGTGGTGGCATGGACCTGATAGGCGCCTGGCCACGGATCTAGGCTCACAAGGGAGCCACCTGCTTGACGCAGTCGCGCCGCTAAGGCGCGCTGATCTCCCCCACTAAGGTGGGTAGTGCCAGCGGTAATAACTACCCGCGCCCCATCAATGCTTGCACTTAAGGTCGCGGGGCTGGCCGGTTTTTCCACGACGATAACCCGACTGAAATCTATCCCCAGCTGCTGAGCTGCTAACCACCCAATATCGTGCATCCCCAAGGCGATACACCACTGCTGTGTGCCCATCAGTGCGACTACCGTCTGCCACAAAATGGTCAGACAAGAAATATGGAGGACTTTGCCGCGGGTGTACTGGAGTGGAATGAGGCGTTGTAACGCCGGTGGGAGTGGATTGGGGGCCTGACCAGTACGTACCCCCACCTGGTCATGGGCGGCAGCAAGTACTGAGCGCGCATAGGCTAAGCGACTCATCTTTCTGTCCTCTCCCACTTCTCACCCATCAGCACCAGTTACGTTAGGTATCACCCCCGACAAAAAGGCATGCGCATCCCAGCTGGTGCACCGCGGGTACCGCGAGGCGGTAGTTGAGATCACCGCTGGAGGCTAGGGTGGAGATACGTGCACTGACGCAAGGAAGGAGAAATCATGGATCTCTCACGTCCGATTGCCCCCGATCCCTACGAACTACTCCCCCGGGTTCCCAGCTTTACGCTCACCTCCAGTGACCTCACTGATGGACAGGTGATGCCTCCCGCACAGGTGGCAGCCACAGGCAATACATCCCCGCAGCTGTCCTGGAGTGGTTTTCCTGACTCCACCCAGTCCTTTGCAATCACCTGTTTTGATCCCGATGCGCCAACACCAGCAGGTTTTTGGCATTGGACCATCCTCGATATCCCCGCATCGACCACCGAACTTGCCACCGGGGCTGGCACCTCTGACCTGGAGTTAGATGGTGCAGCTTTTCATTTGCGTCACGATGGTGGCGAACATAACTACATGGGAGCCGCCCCGCCGCAGGGAGATCATGACCATCGCTACATTTTTGCCGTCCACGCCCTCGATGTTGACACGTTGGGGCTCGATGATAGTGCAACACCAACGGTTGCGGCTTTCACGATGCTGTTCCACACCGTGGCGCGCGCAACTCTGACTGTCACCTATCGACAGGAATAGGAACTACGTCTCATTGTTGAGACACCCGTCCCAGGGCACGTGCTTTTGGTTCTGGGACGGGTTAAACTGCAGGAAGCTCACTCCAATGACGTAAGGGAGCATGATGACCTCTGCGAAGCTATCCGAAATCCGGATATTTTTGTCCTATAACCAGCATGACCGTGAATATGCCGAGCGATTCATTGAAGAATTCGGTGGCGTGTGGAAATCGGTTATTGATCGCGGCGTTGGCGCCTGTATGGCGGGAATCGTAGTGGATGGTACGGCTGATGATTACGTCACCTCTCATGTTCGTACCACGTATCTGCGTAACACCACTGTGACAATCGTGCTGATTGGCGGATGTACCTGGTCACGCAAAATGGTTGACTGGGAAATTGCTGCAACGATGCAAGACACCCCGTCATATCAGCGCGGGGCCCTACTCGCTCTGACACTTCCCGACCATGCAGATGCAGACCTGCCCTACCGCCTTGAAGATAATCTCGGTGATGACGGGTATGCAATCATCCGCCCCTATCCCACCGATGTTAATGAGCTGGAGCGCTACTGTGCTGAGGCAATAGCGCAGATGGATAACCCCCCAAATAATTCGCGGCCATTGCGTGCATATAACTCCTATTGCGAAGCTGATCAACGCCGCGCCTAATACCCGCATGCCCGATGTGACATGGGTGCGTATCCGGACCGGCACCCAGCTGCACACATCGGGCACTGCTTTTTCTCGAGCAAATTCACAATATTGCCCCCAACGATCGCACGTCGAGCAATGACGCTTTCATTGTTTTTCATATGTGACCGCCCAAGGTGGCAGCCGCAACGCGCCGATGAACCACTGCGCAATTTCAGTGCGGTTACGCAATTTCTCACAGCGATCTACTAAGGTAAGCCAAAGATAATTTCTGCGTGGTAGGCTTAAGGGACTTTCAACTACTTCCCGTTGAATTTACCCTTAAGGAGACCGTATGCGTCGAATTTTGGCAGTATCACTTGCCTCAGCCCTCGCCCTTACTCTCACCGGTTGTGGCAGTGATGAGGATACCGATACCCCGCAGGACAACGACACCACCGCCGCTGAAACAACCGAGGTTGACCCCGTACTCAATATCTATTCTTCACGCCACTACGACGTTGATAAGGCTCTTTACGACAAGTTCAGCGAAGAAACGGGCGTGGAAATCAACGTTGTTGAAGGGAAAGCTCCCGAACTGATTGAACGGCTCACGCGAGAAAAAGATGATCCGGCAGCCGACCTATTCCTCACCGTTGGCGCCGAATCAATTTGGCAGCTGAATGAAGAAGGCATCTTGGATTCCTATGAATCTGAGACCATCGCAGGCAATATCCCCGAGGACTATCGCGGCGATGGCTGGATGGGCGTTTCCTCCCGTGCACGTGTGATCGCCTATGTGAAAGATCAGGTTGATCCCACCACGATTACCAGCTATGCCGACCTTACGAAAGATGAATGGAAGGGACAGGTGCTGGCGCGCCCGTCGAAATCCTCCTATAACCAGGCACTACTTGCCTCAATGGTCGTATTACATGGGAAAGCCGACGCCACCCAGTGGGCCCAAGGTGTGGTGGACAACTTCGGCCGCGAACCTACCGGAAATGACCGCGATCAAGCTAAAGCTGCGGTCGCTGGTGAAGGCAAACTCGCGATCATGAACTCGTATTACTGGGCGTTGATGCAAAAATCATCAGATCCAGAAGAACAAAAGGTCGCCGAGCAAATCGGTTTGATCTTCCCTGAAGACACGCATGTGAATCTGTCCTATGCCGGGATGATTGCAGGGGCGAAGAATCCCGAAAACGCCGTGAAATTCATGGAGTTCCTCTCCAGTGACGAAGCCCAAACTATGATTGCGGAAGAAAACGGGGAATTTCCACTAAATCCTGATACTGCTGTCCCCGAACCACAGAAATCATGGATGCCCTTTACCGCACAGGACATAGATTTTGCTGAACTGGGCAAGTACATTCCCGATGCGACCATGATCTTCGGTGAGGTTGGCTGGAAGTAAGTCACCTCTTTGGACCACCGCCGGAGAGTGATTGGTGAAACTGGATAAAGCCCCGTGGGCTGTGGCAAGCGTTGTCATCGTAGCGATCATGACGCTTCCCCTCGTGAGGGTTTTATCCAGTTTCCTTTCCCCAGCTACTGATACGTGGCGTCATATTCGCGAGCATTTACTCCTGACCTATCTTCGTGAAAGTGCCACGTTGGTTATCGCGGCGGTCGGTGCGGCCGTGCTGATTGCCTCAGCCTTGGCGTGGGTGGTAACCGCATATGATTTTCCCGGACGGAAATTCCTCTCTATTGCCCTGGTCCTGCCCCTTGCAATCCCACCCTATATTGCCGCTTACACCTACCATTCAATGCTCGGATACACCGGGCCAATCCAGGTTTTTTTACGTAACAGCTTTGGTTACACTCCCCCACCGGGGATGTTTAATATCCAAAATATGGGTGGAGCGATCACAATTTTTACGCTCTTTCTCTACCCATATATCTACCTGGTCGTTCGCGCGTTTTTAGATCGCCAAGCCCAACAGTTACTTGATGCCTCAGCAGTACTTGGGGCCTCACCGATGCGCACCTATTGGCGGGTGGTTGCCCCGCTGACACGTAATGCGGTGATTGCCGGCGCTACACTGATGGCCTTTGAAGTCCTCAGCGATTACGGACTCGTGTCCTATTTTGGGTTAAATGTCTTTACCACCGCGGTATTCACCAGTTGGCTTGGCTATCGCGACATGACCTCCGCTTTGCGCTTAGCGGCGATTTTACTGGTGGTAGTGACCATCGTGTCGGTCGGAGAAAAAGCGCTGCGGGGACAGCGCTCAGCATCCTATGCTTCCAGTCGCATCACTCCGCTTCGTCGCACGCGGCCACGCGGGTGGCAGTTGGTCGCCATCATCACCCTGTGTTGGACAGTGCTGGCGCTCGGGTTGCTCATTCCGGTAATGCAGCTGGGATATTGGGCAGTCCTATCGCTACCGAATATTCGCCTGGACGGACTTTTCGCTGACTTCCTTACCAGTTTGACCCTCGCGCTGACTGGTGCGGCAATCACCACGGTGTGCGCCATCGTGATCAGCCAGTATCAACGGTTGTGGCCCTCGCGGTTTTCTCGCCTGCTCGCTCGCCTCACCGTCATGGGCTACTCCATCCCATCGACGGTGATTGCGCTGAGTATTTTGACCATTGCCGTGTGGATTTCCCAACATAGCCCCTGGAATCCCATGTCGAGCGCTGCAATTGTGATTATCGCCTATGCCACGCGCTATCTTGCCGTGAGTATGCAATCGGTGGAAGCGGGGATGGAACGGATGGGATTGCGCTACCACGAATCATCACGCCTATTAGGACGTGGCCCGCTGATGACAACGTTACGGATCGATCTGCCACTGATGCGCACCGCGGTGATGGGCGCATTCTTCCTGGCGTTTATCGACATGGTGAAAGAACTCCCGCTGGTGTTAATCGTGCGTCCGTTTAACCTTTCCACCCTTTCCACCCGGGTATTTGAATACGCCTATGATGAGAAAATTCCCGAATCTGCCCTCGCATCACTATTGATTATCACCCTGGTGTTAATACCGATCTTGATCGTCATCTCACTAAAACAACGCGCCGAGACTGCAAAGGGATCCTATGACTAAGCACAGCGAACGAACCGCACCGGTAAGTGCCAGTGGTGATGTCCACTTGGCTGGGGTCACCTTCCAATATCCGCACACCCCCGCCCCGCAGCTGTGCGACTTTCATCTCGATGTGCCCGCGGGCCAGTGTTTGGCGTTACTGGGACCTTCCGGCTGTGCGAAAACAACCGTGTTACGGTTGATCGCCGGGTTGGAACGCCCCACCGCCGGCACGATTACCCTCAATGGGCGGATCGTGGCTGGAGCGGGGATATTTATCCCCGCTCAGCAACGCAACCTCGGGTTGGTATTTCAAGACTATGCGCTCTTCCCACATCTGTCAGTGGCGAAAAATGTGGGCTACGGACTCTTTCGCCTCCCGCGCGCTGAGCGGGGTGCGCGCGTGCGTGAGATGCTCGAATTAGTGGAATTAGCAGCCTTCGCCAACCGCTATCCGTGGCAGCTGTCGGGCGGGCAACAACAGCGCGTCGCACTTGCCCGGGCACTGGCCCCCCATCCGCAAGTGCTCCTCCTGGATGAACCATTTTCCAATCTGGATACGAATTTACGTGAAACGGTACGCGCCGAGGTCAAACGTATTCTTACCGCTACCGGGGTGACCGCAATTTTGGTCACTCACGATGCAGATGACGCGGCCGCACTGGCGGCACATACCGTGGTGATGCAGCCACCGGAGGTTTCCTCAGGGCAAATCACAACTGCCAGTGTGAGCTCCACAGCGCCAGGGCAGTCAGCGCGATAACCACCACCATCGATATTACCCACGCGTTCACCACCGGATGGCGGTAGGCTTTCCCGCCCGATCTTGCCAAGGTGCGCGACATGAGCTCCCGAGAGTGCAGATATCCCAATCCCACGGCAATATAGGCGAACATGAATGACACCATCACGGCCCGCCACCCTCGCTCTCCCGCCTTCATCAAGACGGCCAGGGCGATCAGCGCCAGCAGCCCACTTTGGAGATATCCGGTGGTTTTGGTGAGGGCCTTTGCATCCGCGTGCGGCGGTGTGCTCGCCTGTGGATCACCACTGGCAGATACCGGCGAATGTTCCAATGCTCCCGGTTCGGTGATCACTTCACCAGCCTGATGAGGCCTGATTTCGCTCCCATCTTCCGTCGGTGAGAGACGAAAAATACCGGCCGCCCCAAGTGCGGCAAGAATCAATACCGGTTGCAGGCTCACCCGCACCAATCGTGCCTGGTCACTTTCCAACCCAAAGGCATCAATCTGGGCGAGCCACTGGTGGATATTGCCGACCCACACGACACAAAAATATCCGGCATAGATCAGCGCGAGGACGCGGCGGTGGTGCGGCAAGGCAAATACTGCCGCGCCGAGAATGATTTCAACGATCCCGCTTGCCCATATCACCAGGTCGGGTTCAAGTGGCAGCCACGGTGGGACCTGGGCATAAAACGCAGCGGGAGCAACCACGAGGTGGGCACTACCTGCCGCGATCAGTAACACTGCCAGCAGCCAGGCCAGGACAGTGTCGTAATGCGGGCGCTGCGCGAACATGGTGTGATTCTAAGCGATGAGTCACCCGCGTTTTACGGGTTTACCTGCAGGTGTTTTCGACCCGCATTCTTCAGGTGCGCTCGCGCCCCTCACCTGGCCTCCGCCTCACCGGCCAGCTTTCGATTCAGCGGTGCCTGGACACACACATCCTCACCGCTGAGCGGATCGGTGAAGGCCAGCTCCTCGGCGTGGAGGGCAAGTCCGTGATACCACTGCGGCGCGTAGGGTGGTAACACCTCGGGATAGAGCGGGTCGTGCATGATCGGGATCCCCAGGTGATGAAAGACAACGCGAATTTGGTGTTGCATACCACCGGTGGGCCATACCCGCCACCACCATGCCGTATTGGTGGCACGCCGAAGTTGGATGCGGGTGTGGGTGGTGGTGCCGTGCGGGTCGACACGTACCTGCAAGTGGCCGGCAGGTTTGATCAAGGGGAGGGAGATCGCCGTGATGTTGCCGGTATCGAGTCCAGCGGGAAGTGGCCGACGTGGTGGCGTGGTTACTGCGCAATAGGTTTTTGTGACCGCTGCGCGGGCAAAGAGCTGTTGGTAGCGCCCCCGTAGCTGCGCTGAATGCACGAGTAGTAACGCCCCGGAAGTGAGGCGGTCAAGGCGATGGGCCGCAATCACTGTGGGATTGTGAAATTGCGTGCGCGCCGCCACCACGGCGCTGCGGGCAATATAGCTTCCGCGCGGTGTGGTTGCGATCCCAGCGGGTTTATTGACCACCGTGATGTGCTCCGTGCGATAGCACACCGGCAGGTGAGGTGGCGGACCGTCGACGATCGGGCGAGTCACCCACAATGTGTCACTGCCAGCCTTGTGGGTGGAGCTGAGGTGATTGCCTGCCAGATCAGTAACAGCACGATTGGCTAGCGCGCGCAGGGCGCTGGCATATGCCACCTGTGGTGAACACTGACGTTTCGCCGCCAGGGCTCGCTGGAGGAATGTGATCACAGGCAACTGCCCGCCACCTGGCACTTTCAGGGCGGTAGCGGGCAGTAGTGGACTCCGTGGCGCGTTAGTCACCGTTGGGCGCTGGCGGGTTTTCGTTATCGCTGCGCCACTTCTGACTGCGCGGGTCGACCGGCGATTGTCCCCCGTGGGGTGCCTGACCTGCTTCGGCACGTTTAGAATATGGTCGGCCACTGCCCTCCCCGGCCGTCGTTGCCTCATCGGTTGCTTTTTCAGCTTCACCTCGCGCTTCGGCGAGGGCTTCACCGGGATCCTGCAGCGATGTTTCCGGAAGATCGTCATTGTAGTGCCGCTCGTCAGTGGTGCCACCAGGTGCCTGGGCAAGCGGGTTAAAGTCTGGGGTGTCGCCACCGCCGAATGCATTGGCAATCGAACCGAATGCGGCAGTGAATTCGGTGGGAACCACCCACATCTTAGAAGACGACCCGTTAGCAATCTTCGGTAGGGTTTGCAGGTATTGATAGGCGAGCAGTTTCGGGTCCGCATTGCCACGGTGGATTGCATCAAAGACCTGCAAAATTGCGCGCGATTCACCCTGCGCTTTCAAAATTGCCGCTTGGGCTTGACCTTCGGCACGCAAAATTGCGGACTGTTTTTCACCCTCAGCTTCCAAGATTTGTGACTGCTTGACCCCTTCGGCGGTCAGGATTGCGGCGCGGCGATCACGTTCGGCGCGCATCTGCTGTTCCATCGACCCTTGCACCGATGCTGGCGGATCGATAGCTTTCAGCTCGACGCGGTTCACGCGAATCCCCCATTTGGTGGTTGCTTCATCAAGCACTCCGCGCAATTGACCGTTGATTTGGTCACGTGAGGTAAGGGTTTGTTCCAGATCCATCGAACCGATGACGTTACGCAGTGTGGTAACGGTCAGCTGTTCAATCCCGGTGATGTAGTTGGCAATTTCATAGGTTGCCGCCTTTGGGTTGGTGACTTGGAA
>JAUNVN010000214.1 GCA_030537655.1 Bowdeniella nasicola
CGGTGACACTGTTACTATCAGCCTCATTGGCCACGCCAGTAAGTACACGAGCGTGATAACCAGATCGCGGACTGCACTGCGATGCCGACCGTTTGCAACGCCCGAAAGCCATTTTTCGGGCAGTATTTAGAGATCTAAGCCACAATCGGGAATTAATGGCGTGCTGTTAGTGTTATAGCAGTTGGTGCCAGTGAAGGGAGACAAACAGTATGGCTGAACGCGCCCTACGTGGGATGAGCCTTGGTTCGCGCAGTATGGAAAGCGACATCGGCGTTGAATTTGCCGATCGAATTAATGTCCACTACGACTGTGAGGACTGTGGCAAGGTCACAACGGTGACAATGTTCGCCCAGGCCGACCTGCCGAAACTGTGGGAATGCGCATGTGGAAAAGAAGCCGTGTTGCGCGACCACGAACGTCCAGAACCAACCAAGCCACCCAAACCACAGCGCACCCACTGGGACATGCTGTTGGAACGGCGCTCGCGTGAAGAGCTGCAAGTACTCCTCGATGAACGACTGGAGTTATTGCGGGCTGGCAAACTGCGGCGTCGATCTGCTTAACGATAGAATCCTGCGCACCGGTAGTGCGCAGGATTTTTTTTGTGACTTTACCGCGCTTCAGCCCACGCAACGAGTGCGTGCCACCGGCGAGCAATCCCCCATTTAGCTGTCAGGTACGCCGATTCGCCGATAATGCCGCCGTCCATCTTTGACGCACCCACCTGGCGCTCAACAAACGTGATTGGCACCTCAACTATGCTCCCTTTTGCGCCATCAACCCGCAGCGTCATATCAACCTGGAAACAGTAACCCTGCGATTGCACATCATCCAGGAGTAATCGGCGAAGCATGTCGGCGCGATAGACACGAAATCCCGCAGTTGCATCATTAACCCGTAATCCAGTGAGGATCCGCACGTAAAGATTCGATCCACGTGAGAGAATCTCCCGGTGTTTTGGCCAGTTGGCTACCGCTCCCCCACGAATCCAGCGTGAACCAATTACCAAATCAGGCTGATCGCTCGCCGCGGCGCGTTCTAGCAGTACCGGCAGGTCAACCGGTCGGTGCGACAGGTCGGCATCCATTTCCACAATGTGGGTGTACTCGCGGGCAAGAGCCCAGGCAAAGCCAGCCAGATATGCGCGCCCGAGACCTGCCTTTTCACTGCGGTGAAGTACGTGTACACGGGGGTCTCGGTGGGCTATCTCATCAGCTAACTCCCCCGTCCCATCCGGGGAGCTATCATCGACAATAAGCAGGTCAACATCAGCGCATGAACGTACCTGCGGGACAATCTGTGCGAGATTCTCGCGTTCGTTGTACGTGGGGATGACGACGAGCGCTTGCATTGCCTCTCCTTACTACACTCACGACAATCCATGCTAACGCGCCAACCCAACTGACGATGGTTGGGGCAAGACCAAGGCGTGCGGCCCAGGTCTGGGTGGTACGCAGCGGCATATCAGCGACGAGATGGTCCGCCTGCCACATTTGTGTGTCAGCAAGGATACGCCCACGCCCATCAATCAAGGCACTAATACCGACCGTCGAGGCCTGCACTGCTGCACGCGAATATTCAATTGCACGGAACCTGGTGATTTGGGTTTGCTGTGCTGCCTCACCGCTATCACCGAATGACGCGTTATTGGTTGGCACAATTAGTAGCTGCGCGCCATGGGTGACCGCTTGGCGCACAACATCAGCAAAGGCGATTTCAAAACAGATCACATCCCCTAGCACGACTTGTCCATCATCACGCGGCAATGACATCACAGCTGGTTCACTTCCTGGAACCATATCGGATTGCACCTGATCCACCTCACGGGAAAATCGTGCAAAGAAATCCCGGTGAGGAATATATTCGCCGAACGGAACGGGATGCTGCTTGGTATATTCACCGAGCTGGGTTAACGCCCCATCGTTCAGGCCAAATGCGACGTGTTGATTGATCCGCGTCTTATCAAAAAACTGTTGTGTCCCGACCAGGATTGGGGTTGGATCAGCCGCACTTACCGCAGCGAGCAGTATCTCTGCTGCAGCCGGGTCGGTTCGCGGATCAAGATCAGCCGCCGATTCAGGCCATACAATTAAATCCACATCCTGATGTTGTGATAATAACCGCAGCGTTTCATCGCGGTGGTTTGCGGTAACCTGCAGCGGCTGGTCAGGCCAACCGATCGGCGGACGTGGCACATTACCTTGTACTGCGCCAACGCGCAGCGTTCCGTTTTCTGCGTAGGTTGCAACGGGGAGCAAGATGGTAAGGACTGGCAGGGCTGTTGCGCTGGCCGCCGCTAGCATCCGCGCGAAAAACCGCGTACCGCCGGCTCCCGGTGGGATAATCACGCGGCTTGTAAGCACACCAATCATGACGACCAACATCCCTACAAGGGGCGTTGACCCAAGTGGTGCGGCACGTACGAGTGGACCGTCAACCTGCGAAAATCCCAATAACCCCCAGGAAAAACCACCAAACGGAAACCGAGCACGAATCTCCTCAATGGCAATGAATAGCAATCCTGAGCCGACCG
>JAUNVN010000215.1 GCA_030537655.1 Bowdeniella nasicola
TCCGCCCAGGGTTTTCTACTCCCGCGACGCCAATCGCTGCCTCGGTCAGCGTTCCCCTATCGGCGTCTCTTGGCCCGAGCGCCGAACTCGTCAAGAACCCGTACAACATCTTTCGCCAGCCAAATGCGGTTGCGTCTTCCGTTCGAGATTTGAATCAAGACGCCGGCGTCGACAAGGCGGTTGATAGCCACCTGGGCGTTGACGGCTGAGATGCCAAGTTGGGTTGAAGCTGCGGCGCTGTCAATAACCGGCTGGCGAAGGAGGATACTCACGAGCCGGTGGGCCGCGGAGTCTCGCCTTGCCTTAACGCGGTCGCGCCACTCAAGCCGGACGGTTTCCAGGTCGTCGACGAGGATACGACCATTGTGAACTGCCGCGAACGATGCCTCAGCGATCGAGCGGACTATCGGTACGATGTCCCCGGATCTGTAAGCACCGAGGGCATCGAAATAACGACCCGTGTCGTGGAGCAAACCCGCGGAGACCGGAACGGCGACATTGCGCGTTAGCTGCCCCCCACGCAGCATCGCCTGGATAAGCGCTCGACCGACTCTGCCATTGCCATCGGGGAATGGATGGATCGTTTCGAATTGGGCATGGGTAATAGCGGTCTGAACAAGAACAGGAAGATCGACGCGATTAGCGAAAACGACAAGATCGTCCATGAGTGCGGCGACTCGCTCATGATGGGGCGGGACGAACTGCGCGGTATGGGGCCCGAGGCTCCCCCCTCCGATCCACACCTGCTGATCGCGCCAATGACCGACGATGTCGGGGTTGCTTTGCTCGAGTAGCGCGCGGTGCATTTCCAAGATGGCGTGGCCATCAATGGATTCGGACAGTGTGAGAGCTGCTTGCATGGCTCTGACGTTGCCCACGATCAGCTGCGCATTCTTCGAGGCGTGCTCACCGAGTTCCGCCAACGCGATCTGTCGCGCGCCACTGGTTAGGTTCTCAATCTCTGAACTGGAGGCGCTTTCGGTGCGCAAGAGAATCGATGCGAATGGCGCTGCAATCTGCCCCACTTCGGCATCGAAGCGGGCAAGTTCACTAGCTGCTTCTTCAGTCAGCGCTTGCAGTTCACCACCGATACGGATTTCCAGATCGGAAATGAAGGGGGGCACCGCCGCCAGATACGGTCCGGCAGCCCGGCGTCTTTGCGTGCGTGAGCCATACTCGTCTTGAACGTTGCGCCAGGGCCGCTCTTCATAGCCAAGCGGTGGCCAGGCCTCGTTCTGCTCAAACATTGACATGGCGCAAGCATACCAATGGTTGATTAAATAACCATTGGTATGAGTCGGTACTATTCTGATTTCCTCCAAGCGACGCCGTCCGGCGGACGAGCCCGTTTTCTGGTGTCCCGCAAGCCGTTCCTTGGGTTCTTGCGGTGATTGCAACACTTAGTGAATGAGTGTTGATATGGCGAAGTATTCAATCCTGTTCCGGCCGGATCTCTTGCAGGTCTTTTGGGCAGGGATGCAGGCAGGTGATTTCATCACCGATGCCGTGGTTACGATCAATACCAGTAGGCGTACGGGACGCACTGTCCTCACCTCTGCCGATGGTGTCCGTCCGCGCCGCGGCTGGAATTTGAAGGGTCGGTGCCTCACGTTCGCCCAGCGTGAGGAGATCGCGATTCTCCACGCCCAGAGCCTGTCTATGAGAGCGATTGGAGAGGTTATTGGCCGGTCGGCCTCGACGGTATCCCGGGAGTTGAAGCGCAATACGAAACCCGGTTCACAACCATCCTGCCAGACAGGGACCCCCCTACTTAAGTATACAATTTCCGCCTTTCAGCCCATATGCAAGGGCAGAAGACCAAAACATACAATCGATGATGTAACGTACAGCGGACGACGCGGATCACCCAACCGGAACGGAAAACAACATGAACCCCCTTCTCATACTAGGAATCCCCCTGATTTTGATCGGCGTGACTATCGTCGGCCTTGGCGCGGCATCCAAAGCTGAAAGGCTGCCAATCAATTCAATTATCGGAATCAGGATTCCCTCGACCATGGTCGATAATGCAACCTGGATTCGCTCACACCGCGCCGCATGGGCCTGGATTTGCATCGCCGGACTCGGCCTAACGCTTGCCGGAGTGCTCGTTCTGGCCACCAAGGACGAAAGTGGACTATGGGCCATGTCGGGCACCGCGTGGCTTTTGGCCTTTATAGGCATTGCGACGGCTGTCGCATCTCACGCCGCACGAAATGTTACAGAGACGAAGAATAGTTAGTGCGGAGTTTCAAATATTCCAAGTATGAGTTCGGTTTTGTCACGTAATTATTTTTAAGAAACCGAATAATTGTTCGAATAAAAAATTAACTTAAGGAGACAATATAAGAAACAATCGTTTGCCAAGAATCCTCGCTATTGGATGCGCCGGTTCGCTGATAATGGCCGGCGCTGGATTGCTGCCGGCTTCCGCGTCAAGCATCAACGAGTCGGGCTCCTTCACCAGTGAAGAACTGTTGGATGGCATAGTCTTCAGTAGTGGTCCTGC
>JAUNVN010000216.1 GCA_030537655.1 Bowdeniella nasicola
GTGGGCCCGCTTGCAGCACGTGTCTATGGTGATCCCAGCAGTCATGTGCCAGTCGTTGCCATTACGGGCACCAACGGGAAAACCACGACCGCAACCCTGCTGCGCCACCTCCTTGATCACTCCTACCACCCGACTGGTTTGTGCTCCACGGTGCACCTTAGCCTCGGTGACCAGACGGTTCCCTCCCCGCGTACCACCGTGGAAGCCTCCGTGTTACAGCGCATCTGCGCCCTGGGGGTCGAACGGGGGATTGGTGCGCTGGTGGTGGAGGTGTCATCGCACGCTATTGCTCTTGGCCGCGTCGGTGCGATGCATTTTCGGAGCGCCGGTTTTACCAACATGGATCATGAACATCTCGACTTCCATCACACGATGGATGAATATTTCGAGACAAAAGCCCAGCTGTTTACGCCCGCCTTCACTGATGCCGCAGTGATCTGTGTGGATACCCCCTGGGGGGTAAAGCTGGCTGACCGCACCGAGGTGGAAACCCTGAGCGTCTCAACCACCGGAGTGCCCGCGGATTTGATGGCCACCGATATCACCTCGCGAGACGATGGGATTGGCTTCCAAGTTCGCAGCGCAGATGAACAGGTTGACATGTTTTTACCGATCCCGGCAGCGGTGATGGTCCAAAATGCAATGGTTGCCATCGCGATGGCAACCCAGCAGGGGATGGATTTAGCAACGATCGCCGACCGGCTCGCGAGCGCACCTAGCCCCGATGGGCGGATGGTCAGTATCCAGCGACGCACCGATACGCTACCGGCCTGCATTGTCGACTTCGCCCACACCGCCGACGCGCTCAGCCGCATCCTTACTGATGTTCGGGCGACGACGCCTGGAAAACTCTGGGTGATCTTTGGCTCTGATGGCGAACGAGACTGGGAAAAACGCCCGCACATGGGCCGAGCGGTCGCCGCGATCGCCGATGTTGTCTATGTAACCGACGAGAACCCGCGCTTTGAGGATGCCGCAGCGATCCGCCACCAAATTTTGGCCGGAGCGCGCGCAGAACGTGGCGATGATCCCAATATTGTGGAATTTGATAATCGAGCTGCGGCGGTACGCGCTGCCGTCCTCAATGCACATCCGGACGATACCGTGATCGCAACGGGTAAAGGGAATGAAGAGTACCAGGAGATTAAAGGGGAAAAGATTCCCTACTATGATGGTGATGTCATGCGTGCGGCACTCGCTGAACGTGGAGGTGCTCAGTGATTGAGCTGCGTGCGAAGGATATTGCTGCCGTCACCGGTGGTGACCTGTGTGAAGTTGACCCTAACGTATCGATTAGTGGCAATGTCGTAATCGACTCTCGTGACGTTCGCCCCGGTGATATCTTCGTTGCCATTGTGGGCGAGCGCGTCGATGGACACGACTATGGCGACCAGGCATTGCAGGCAGGCGCCGCCCTGGTTATTGCTGAACGCTCAATTCCCAGCGCGCACCTGCGCGTCGCCAATACGGTCCAGGCACTGGCTGACCTCGCTCGTCATGTCGTGGCCGAGGTGCGCGAGGGTGGAAAATTACAGGTGATCGGGATTACCGGTTCGGCCGGTAAAACCACCACGAAGGACCTGCTCGCTGCGATCTGCAGTCAAGCTGGTCCAACGGTCGCACCGGTTGGTTCGTTCAACAACGATATCGGTATGCCGCTGACCGCCCTCCGGATTGATCGCGATACCGAATATTTAGTGTGCGAAATGGGAGCGAGTGCCAAAGGTGAACTCTCCCGTCTCACCGCCATTGCGCCACTCGATATCGCCTGCGTACTGATGGTTGGCCATGCTCACCTGCAAGGGTTTGGTTCCATTGACGATGTTGCACGTGCGAAAGCTGAACTGCTCGCCAATGTTCGCGGGGCCGTGGTATTAAATGCCGACGATCCGCGCGTGCGTGCCATGGCGAAGTTAGCGACGGCACCCAGTGGGCAGGTTTTGCCGCGTCACCGGATCAAATACTTTTCGGCAACCAACCAGTTGCGCCACCTCAATGGCAGTGATCTCGCCGCCACGGATGTGATCACCGATGCGCAGGGCCGGTCGGTCTTTGTCGCATCTCGCGGTGCCGAACAGGTGCGCGTCACCTTACCGATGCCCGGACGCCACCATGTCAATAACGCCCTTGCCGCCCTCACCGTTGCCACCACACTCGGCATTGACCTGCAGCGCGCCGCAACGGCCATTAGTCAGGCACGCCTCTCGGCCCACCGGATGGCGGTCCACCGCCTCGGGGAGGTGACGCTGATTGATGATGCGTATAACGCCAACCCCGAATCGATGCGTGCCGCGTTGGCAACCGTTGCGAAAATGCCGGCGGTCCGCCGCGTTGCGGTCCTGGGAACGATGCTCGAAATTGGTGACCAATCGGCTCAATTGCACTATCAGGTGGGCAAATATGCCGGGGATGTTGGTATCGATTGGGTGGTTGCGGTTGCCGCCCCGAAGATCGCGCAAGGCGCGCGAGAAGCGGGAGTTAAGCGAGTTGATGCCGTA
>JAUNVN010000014.1 GCA_030537655.1 Bowdeniella nasicola
GCACTACCGCGGAAGCGGTGGCCGAGCGAATAGTCGAGCAGCAGGATGGGAATACCTGCGGTGAGCAGTGCCACCAGATAGGGGATCAGGAATGCGCCGCCACCATTGGTGTAGGCCACTCCGGGAAAACGCCAAATATTACCGAGACCAACAGCGGAACCGATCGCTGCGAGAATAAAGCCATACTGGCCTGTCCACTGCTCGCGTCGACCTGCGCTGGCTGCTGGCCGCGTAGGCTGCTTGGACATGGGATACTCCTTCCTCCCACCCCACCGCGCCAGGATAGATCCGGGTGGGGAGTTGGTGAAGAGGGTAAACTACCTGAACGATTTAAGAAAGATCGGCCACGTTGTGAGACAGATAGCATGCGGGATCGGCCGCGCTGGAGCGGACTGGAATCTGGCGCTAACCGCGCCTGAAAACGCTGGATTGTCGGTAAAAAACGACCACCGGGATTACCGGGTTACCAGTCGCATCGGTGCGTAGGCCCAAATGTCTTGAAATTGCCCACCAACATGCCGAACCCGCACGCCGCGAAAATCGCGGTCGGCAATATCGCACACAATCTCCAATTGCGTACCGTAGGCGCCAAGGGCCGCACGCACCGCCGGGAGGCTTGCTGCGAGATTATTGAACTCACCGGCGAAGGTGGGAAGGATTGCGGGGCTATCGCCAGCATCAACATGGGTTGGCAGCGACACGATTTCTACCATGGGCACCCCGAGTTTCGCCGCGCACCCGCGCGCGACATGTGCCATGCGCACGTGATCCGGATGGCCGTAAGTCCCCACGTCGTCATAGCTAATAATCGCTCCGGCACCAAACTGTGTGACCGCGCGCGCCAGGTCGGCGATCTCAGTGGAGATATCGGCGCGTGAAAAACACTCTTCGGGAGCACTGTCATCTGGTCCGGCCCGGTCTGGTTCAATCCACCGCATCCCCGAGTCGGGGTAGTGGCGGGTATCGCCACCCAAATAGGCGTGGTTAGACACGCCCAGTGCCCTGAGGGCCGCAGCGAGTTCATCTCGACGAATATCCACCAGCGGGCGCGGATCATCCACGTCAGCGCGGATCTCGCCTCGCTCACCACGCGTTGCCGTTATCACCATTACCTCGGCGCCGAGCTCAACCAGGGTATTGAGCAGCGGTCCGGTCGAAAGTGTCTCATCATCAGGATGGGCGTGTGCCACCGCCAGGGGGGCATACTCAGTAAGTTCAGCAACCGTGATTGGTAACATCATCAACAACCTCAATGAGTTCTGAATACATCCCCACCAGCGTTGTGGCGACATGCTCCCAGGAATGTTGCAGGGCGAAGGTGCGCGCGCAGCTACGCGCCGCTGCTAGCCGCGATGAATCGCGCAGCAGTTCACCGAGCGCCGCCGCCCACGCCTTGGGTGAGCGCGTCTCTTGGAGTAAACCGCCAGGAGCGATCGCTTCAGCAAGTCCGCCCGCATCGCGCCACCCAATGACCGGCGTACCTGATGCTTGGGCTTCCAAAGCAACCAAGCCAAAGGTCTCAGACCACGACGGCAAGATGAGCGCCTGCGCGCCGCGCATCAGTTCAGCGAGTTTTTCGCGTGAACACGCCCCGATGAACTCGACTGCATCCTCAATTCCCAGTGAGCAGGCAAGTGACGCTAATTCACGTGGATACTCACCAAAGTCAGCTGAGGCGGCCCCGGCGAGAATCAGGCGCAGCTGCGGGAAGTCTCGCCGCAGCTCAGCGAGGGTACGCAACGCCAAATCAGCCCCTTTCAGGGGCTGGAGGCGCGCGGCGAACAGCAGGTAGTCACCCCGGTGCTTTTCGCCCGTGGGGGGATGGAAAAAGTTGACGCCCACCCCTGGACGAACCACGCGCATATTCGCATAGTCCACCCCGTAGCGCGTGGCGATCGTGGCGGCTTCCACCTGCGAGACGGCCGCAACCAGATCGGAGTGGCGAGCGACGTGCGCCTCCCCGGCAATCCGACCGGGCGATTCGCTCGGTTCGCCAGCCTGCAAGGTGGTGGCATCTTTCGGAGCTGCGACCGAATGGAAGGACTGCACGTGTGGCAACCCGAGCTGGCGAGCAACCGGCAGGCCCGCCACCCCAGAAAACCAGTGATGGGAGTGCAGCAGTTGCCAGGAGGCACCATCTGTGGCGCAAAATGCTTCCAACTGCGCCTGAAATGGTGCGATTGCCTGTTCCATATCACTTTTCGCCAGCGGTGTGGGCGGACCCGCATCAAGGGTGATCAGACGCAGGTGGCGACACAGCTGGGTAATCGGTGCGGTATCGGTATCGCTGCGGCGGGTGAACAGATCAACGAGGATACCGCGGCGCGCAAGCGCGCGCGCACTTTGTAACACCACCACATTCATGCCGCCCGCATCGGCGCGTCCAGGGGCAGCCAACGGGGAGGTATGCAGCGAGATGAAACCGATCCGCGAGGCCATGTCTTCAGCTTATCGAGCGCACCGAAAGAAGGCGGCAGACGATCACGGCCTGGATGGTGGCGCGAGCGGCCAGCGTCAGGGCAACGTTCACGCTACAGTCTCGCCGCAGCAGCGCGGATTGCCTGTTCAATTTGTGCAACCGCATCGTCATCGTGGGCAGCCGAGCAGAACCACGCCTCAAAGCACGATGGCGGCAAAGCAACGCCATTGTCGAGCATCGCGTGGAAGAAGCGCGCATACATCTCGCTGTCTTGGGTTTGGGCCTGCGCATAGTTTTCCACGCCGTCGGCAGCCACCTGTTCACCAAAAAACACGGAGAACAGCGATCCGGCATGGTTGATCGTAAATGGGACACCGGCATTGGAAAGTGCTTCACCGGTAACGGCGCGCAAATGCGCCGCGGTTTCATCGACATGCTGGTAAACCCGTGAGGTTGCCAGCCGTAATGTCGCGGCGCCCGCTGCGGTCGCAAGCGGATTTCCCGAAAGCGTTCCGGCTTGGTAGACCGGACCGAGGGGGGCGAGCAGTTCCATCACCTGGCGGCTGCCACCAATTGCGGCTAGCGGCATCCCGCCACCAACCACCTTGCCGAAAGTAAACAGGTCGGGTGTCCAGGTGGTATCGCCGCCCGCATTTTCCAGCTGCCACCAGCCTGCCGGTCCAACGCGGAAGCCGGTGAGGACTTCATCGCAAATCATCAGCGCACCGTGAGCGGTGCACAGCTCACGGATTTTCGCGTTAAATCCGGGCAGTGGGGGAACAACTCCCATATTTGCCGGGACCGCTTCGGTGATCACCGCCGCGATCTGTTCGCCGCGCTCAGCAAACACCGCCTGCAGGGCGGCTTCGTCGTTATAGGGCACAACGATGGTTGCGGCGGCGGTTGCAGCTGGCACTCCGGCTGAGCCGGGTAGACCCGCGGTTGCCACGCCCGAGCCCGCTTCGGCTAGCAGCGAGTCGGAATGACCGTGATAGCAGCCGGCAAATTTCACGAGCAGATCACGTCCGGTCGCGCCACGCGCAAGACGGATGGCGGTCATGGTTGCTTCGGTACCGGTGGAGACCAGTCGCACACGTTCACACGCGGGAACGCGCTCGCGGATGAGTTCGGCCAGTTCAATCTCCCCGGCGGTCGGTGCGCCGAAGGACAGACCCGAATCGGCTGCTTGGCGGACGGCTTCGACCACTTCGGGGTGGGCGTGACCCAAGAGCATTGGTCCCCACGAGCACACCAGGTCTACGTAGCGGTTACCCTGCACGTCATAGACATAGGCGCCCGTTGCGCGCTGGTAGAACGGCGGTGTGCCGCCCACCGATCCGAAGGCGCGCACCGGCGAATCCACCCCGCCGGGAATAACCTGTTGTGCGCGAGCGAAGAGCGATTCGTTGCTAGTCATGACACCTTCCAAATATTGTGTGTGCTCACCTAGAGCTGACGGGCTGCTTCCAGGGCCCAATAGCTGAGCACCATATCGGCACCCGCACGCATAATTGCGGTTAGGGATTCGGTAATTACGGCTTCGCGGTCAATCCACCCGTTGGCGGCGGCTGCCTCAACCATCGCATATTCCCCGCTGACCTGATAGGCGGCCACCGGTACCGGGGAGATCTCAGCAACATCGGCCAGGACATCAAGATAGTAGCCGGCCGGTTTGACCATCACCGCATCGGCACCCTGGTCAATATCGAGCAGGGCTTCACGTACCCCTTCTCGGCGGTTGGCGGGATCTTGCTGGTAGGTCCGGCGGTCTCCCTGTAGTGAGGAGGCGACCGCTTCCCGAAAGGGACCAAAGAATGCGGAGGCGTATTTTGCACTGTAGGCCAAGATCGACACGTCGGTATCGCCCTGCGCGTCAAGGCCGGCGCGGATCGCCGCGACCTGTCCATCCATCATTCCTGAAGGTCCCACCATGTGGGCGCCAGCTGCGGCTTGTGATTGGGCGAGGCGAACATAGCAATCCACCGTGCGATCATTATCGATCCGCCCCCGCTCATCGAGCACGCCGCAATGGCCGTGGTCGGTGAACTCATCGAGACAGGTGTCGGCCATGACGACCAGATCGTCACCCACTTCCGAGCGAACACCGGCAAGGGCACGGTTTAAAATCCCCTGCTCATCCCAACCAATGGAGCCTTGTGCGTCTTTCTCTTCGCGGCGAGGTACGCCGAAGAGCATAATGCCCCCCAATCCTGTGGCCGCACAGTCACTGGCGAGCGCCCGGATGGAATCGAGGGTGTGCTGCAAGACACCGGGCATGGAGGCAATGGCGGTGGGCTCGCAGATCCCGTCGGCAACAAAAGCCGGCAAGATCAGCCGGGCGGGATGCAGGTGCACTTCACGCATGAGCCGGCGCATCGCAGGGGTGGTGCGAGCTCGACGCGGGCGAATGGTAACCATGTCCTGTTATCTTTCCTCTCAGCTCAAAACTTCCATCAAAGCGCTCACGATGCCGGTGGGGGTTGGCTGCGGTGCAATAGCGGCGACAATCCCGCCACCGGCGCGCACCGCCCGTGCGGATGGTTCCCCAATGGTCACCAGCGCCGTACCGGGGCCTGCGTGGCCAACCAGCTCCACCAGCGCGCGGGAAACCGAACCGGATGTGATAACGAGCGCATCAAATTGGCCACGGTGAAAGGCACTGACAATATCGCTATCCAGCTGGTCAACCGGTGTCATCGTGTACACCTCGGTTCGGTTAACGTGCCAACCACGGGCGCGCAGCTGTGTCGCGAGTGTGGGTTTCGCCAGAGCGGAACACGGTAGCCAAACCCGCCCGCTACCGGAACCGATAGCAGCGGCCAGAGCGGTTGCATCACTGGTGCCCGTCACCGTGACATGAAACCCCGCGGCGCTTGCGGCAGCTGCCGTTGCGGGACCGACACAGGCGACGGGCAGTTGATTCGCGGCAATTTCGTGGCGCAGCGCAGCGGGAAGATGGTCGATCGTGCGCGCCGATGTCAGTGCGACCAGGTCAATGTCACCGCCGCTGAGTTTCGCCGCGAGCTCACCGGTGGGTACGGGAAGTGACTGACTGCGGGTGAGCGGCGTTGCCACGACTGCGCCACCGGCGGCACGAATGGCGGCCACGATTGCGTCATCGCCGCTACGGGGAACGAAAATCAGGCGACCGGCAAGACTTCCGGTTGCGGTGGGAGCATGGGCAGGAATCGCATCGGTGCGCCCACCGGACAGCTTCGCGTGCAGGTTGGCAATATCGCCAGCACCGGCGGCGATCAGTTCATCAGCAACCTGCACCCCGAGCTGGCGGGCCTGGTCGGGCGTAACTGGAAACGCGACCCGTGCGCTTGCAAGACGTGCGTCATTGCCATCGAGACCGAAGACTCCGGCACGTAATTCCAACGTGTGGGCATCACGGGTGGCCAGCGCCCCTACCGGCGCAGCGCAGCCAGCTTGCAGTGCCGCTAACACGGCGCGTTCAGCGGTGACGGCGGCGGTGGAATCCGGGCAGGCGATTGCTCGCATTGCCGCAGCAAATTCGCGGTCGGTTTCCAACAGGGCGGTGCGAGTTTCCACCGCGAGTGCCCCCTGCGCCGCAGCTGGGAGCAGCGGCAGGGGCTGGACTTTACGGATTGCGAGCAATGCGGTGAGGATCCCGTCGGGATCATCGGGCCAGCCCAGACGTGTCAGCCCCGAGGCTGCCAGCACGACCGCATCAAGATCACCGCGATCGGCCCGGGCGATTCGGGTGGGGACATTACCGCGCAAATCAGCGATCCGCACGTCGGGATAGCTGCGGCGCAACTGTGCGGCGCGGCGCGGAGAGCCGGTGCCAACCATCGCGCGCGGCGGTAATTCGCTTAGGTGGGGCGCAAGAATGAGGACATCGCTGGCATCTTCGCGTTTGGGGATGGCCGCAATGGTCAGTCCGGGAGCGCTCGCAGTGGGGAGATCTTTCAGTGAGTGGACCGCAAAGTCGCAGGTACCGGCAATAATGGCTTCACGCAGTGCGGCGGCAAATACTCCCACCCCGCCCAGCAGCGCTAACGGCTTGCGGGTGCGATCACCCTTCGTGGTGATTGGGATAATCTCAATATCTAACCCCACCTCGCGAAGGCGATCGGCCACCCACCGTGACTGGGTGAGCGCCAAATCTGAACCGCGGGTGCCAAGGCGGTATGTCATTTTACGACCTCTTCCAATTCGGTGGCGCTGCGGCGAGCATGGGCCACCACGGCAGCGATGCCACTTCCTGCCACCCACGCTCCGGTTAGTGCCACACCGTCGATGGCGGTCAGTGCGGTTTGCAGGGCGCGCACCTGCGCTCGGTGGTCGGGGGTGGGCGGAGCTAGCGTGCCATCCCAGCGGATCAGGCGCCAGGCACGTACATCTGCTGGAGATAACGTGAGGTCTGCCATCACGTTGATGTCACGGATTGCCCCTGTCACATCGGGCTGGGGATACGGCTCGCCATGGCGACCATAGGAGATACGCAGCAGGTGCCAATCTGGGCCGAATGCGGCGGTAAGTTCCGCATCGAGCCACGGCCACTTCGCATTCATGTGGGTGAGGGCTTTCGCGCCGACAGGGGCTCCCGGGGTGGTGAGCATACCCGAGCCACGCGGATGGAAATTGAGCTGGGAGCTCTTGACCAGCACGGTCAGGTGGGCGATTGGTGACCCAAGCGGTAGTTGCCAGGTGGGATAGTCACAGATGTGAGCGACCAGTTCCATTGCCTGCGGCCCCGAGCAGGCAATGACCACGGCACGTGCCAGGGCGGAGGTGGTCGGTCCGCTCCGGATGAGGTCGGGACCGCGAGTGGTGACCGGAGCAGTATCAATGTCGAACCCCGCATCACAGCGGCGTAACCCAAAGACCCCGGTACGCGTGCGAATTTCACCGCCGTGGGCAACGATGGCGGTCTGTAACGCCTCAGGTAACAGGTGCATCCCTCCGACTACCTGTTCGACAACCGGTGGCGGGTCGGGCAGCTGCCGCAGTTCGGAAACCGCCGCTTGTAAACTACCGCAGCGTTTGGTTGCGGCGCGCAGTCCCGGTGCGACCACATCAACCGCGAGGGTTTCCGGGGCGGCGGAGTGGATCCCGCCAGCGACCGGACGGACGAGACGTTCAAGGACGGTCGACCCCATCCGCGCGGTGACGAAACTTGCCAGATCATCACAGTCCTGGCCAACGTCGCCACCCATGGTCAAATCTGCAAGGGCCTCGCGGTAGGCCGCACTCTCGCTTCCCCCAAGCGCGGTAGCAAGCGCCTTATCGGGACGGCAATTGGCGTCCAGACCGGCGATTCCAAGGATTCCCTGCGGGATCGGCAGTGCCATCCCGTCGGTGGTGAGCACCCACGAGGACCCGCGTGGCGGGGCGCTTGCAAGGTTCAGTTCGGCAAGGAGGTTGGCAACACTTCCACCGCGCGTTGCGTAGGATTCAGCACCGATATCGGTAATGATGCCGGCGGCCGCCTCACGCTGGTCTGCCGTGAGGTGGTCGCTGCTGGGCAGGGGTGCACCGGCAATTAGACCGCCGAGGTAGCCGCGAGCCTCATAGAGAATTGGACGCCTGCCAGCGCGAGCAAGTTCCCAGGCGGCCACCAGACCGGCAATTCCACCGCCGATAACAACCGGACGTGGCGCGCTCACTGGGCCTCCTCATCGCGAGGGGATTGCGCGTGAATGTAGGCCACCAGGTCGGTGAGCACCTGCGGGTCGGTCGTTGGCGGAACCCCGTGGCCGAGGTTGACAATATGGCCCGGCGCTGCCCGTCCTGCCCGTAAGACCTGATCGGTATGGGCATAGAGCGCTTTGCCAGCAAAGAGCAGGGCCGGGTCGATATTGCCCTGCAGCGGATAGGTCCCACCCAGGAGGGCATTGGCCTGATCAAGACGAAGACGGTGGTCAATCCCCATCACGCTCGCCCCGGCTGCGGCCATTGCGGGGAGCAGGTGGGTGGTATTTGTGCCGAAGTGAATCCGGGCAATGTCGGGGTGGCGTTCCGCCACGGTGGTCAGGATGCGCGTGGAGTAGGGCGCGACATAGTCGCGGTAGTCCTCGGCGCTAAGTGAACCAACCCAGGAGTCAAACAGTTGCACAACCCGTGCTCCAGCTTCGATTTGGGTAAGTAAAAATGCTGTTGATAACGCACTGGTCCACGTCATCAATTTGTCCCAGCTGTCCGGATCGGTGTGCATCAGGGCGCGCGCCGCAAGGTGGTCGCGTGAGGGTCGGCCTTCAACGAGATAGGCAGCCAGGGTAAAGGGGGCACCAGCAAAACCGATCACGGGTGTGGCTTCACCCAGTTCGCCAACCACGTGCTTAACTGCCGTGCGGATCGGTTCCATATCGGTAATCTCATGGGAGGTCAGGTGCCTAATGGCTGCTGGTGAGTTCGCCGGCTCGGCGAAGACGGGGCCGACTCCAGGTTCAATACTCACCTCAATGTCCGCGAGTTTCATTGGCGTGACAATGTCGGAGAAGAATACCGCCCCATCGACGTCGTGACGCCGAACCGGCTGGCAGGTAATCTCTGCGGCAAGGTCGGGGGTGAGGCAGGCGGTGAGCATGGGAATACCGGCTCGCACTTGCCGGTATTCGGGCAGGGAGCGGCCCGCTTGGCGCATAAACCACACCGGGATCCGCGAGGGAGGTTTGCCGCTGGCAGCCGCTAACAGCGGGGGAATCTGGTCATTCGGTTTGTCGACACCCATAAATTCACTATCGCCTATCACGTGCCCATTGTGTCGTAGTTTCGTCTATCGTGCGCTATAAGCCGATCAGTTCTATCGAGATAATCCGCGCACATGTGACGGAGGTTATGTAGGTAAACCTAACTCTTGATTTTCGGTAAATGTCGATGTAAATTGCTGGAAAATTGCGGTTTATCTGATGGAAATTCAACAATGTCGATAACTGGGTACGTGATAACTCCCTCAAATCTTATTGACAGTTCGTTAACAAAACCGGAAGGGATAATGACTTTTCCGCATGATTATGGGCGAATATTGAATGATGAAAATTTTGTCGACACACGATTCAATAAAACCGTGTTTGATAACAGCACTCAACGGGTAATCGTGTGATTGAATGACTGAATTGTGGGACTGCATTTATATTCTGTCCACCATCGTGTGCATGGACTCGACGCGGTGGAACGCGTAACACCAGCGGTTGCGGGATTGGCGCAGCGCTGTGTGCATTCCACGCTGCCAATCCGCGGGGCGCTTACCCTCGCGACCTGTAATCGTGTTGAACTGCTGCTCGATGTTGACCAATCGGTTGACGATCCGCTGCACTACGCTGCTTTGGACGCCTTCGTCGAATCGCAACTTACGCACCACGAGCGCCCCTTCCAGCCCAATGCTGAGCACTGCACCACCCTCACCCAACTGCGCGAACACGGGCTGATGAATCCTCGCACTCGCGAGACCGACCATGCTGCAGCGGTGCACACCCTCACCCGTATCCCCGTGGATGCCAAACCTCATCGTCTTGCCGACGCGGTCACCCACATCTTTGAAGTTGCTGCTGGACTGGACTCCATGGTGGTTGGTGAGCGGGAGATCTCTGGACAGCTCCGCCGAGCGCTTGCTGTTGCTGGTCAAGAAGAAACCGCCAGCACCCTGATCCATCGCGTTGTTGATGCGGCACTTCGAACCTCGAGAAAAATTGCGCACCTGACCGGTCTTGCCTCAGCGGGCCGCTCCGTGGTGGGGGTGGGCTTGGATGTGGTTGAGCGCTATCTTCCGCCACTGCGTGAATGTCGGGTGCTGCTGATTGGAACCGGCTCATATGCCGGTGCGAGCGTCGCTGGACTGCATGCTCGCGGTTGCATGGATATTCACGTCTACTCGACCTCCGGGCGCGCCGCCCGGTTTGCCGCTGGTCACGATCTGAGTGCGGTACCGACCGATGGTCTCCTTCAGGCCCTCACACAGGCGGATCTCGTGGTCTCATGTCGTGGGGTGGGAGCGCCGGTCTTGCGAGTGGCCGATGTACGCGAGGTGTTAAAACGTCGTGAGGGACGGCGGCTGTATCTCCTTGACCTTGCCCTCGTACGTGATGTGGAAGCGGGAGTTGGGCAACTGCCAGGGGTGAAGTTGATCGACCTCAAAGCCGTGCGCGATGCGGTTCCCAACGTCGGTGTGGACCAGGTCTCACGCGCGATCGACCTGGTCCATCAAGGGACAGCAGATCTGGCTCGCGAACTTGATCAACGCCGCCTTGACCCCGCAATCGTGGCGGTGCGCTCCCTGGTGGAAGCGACAGTCGAAGATGAAATTGAGCGGCTGCCAGCCACCGCAACAATTGCGCGCGATGCGGTGATTCACGCCCTGCGCCGGCTTGCAGCACGCATGGCGCACATTCCGACCGCCCGCGCTCACGATGCGGCCGGAGCGGGACGGGCTGAAGAGTATGTTGCGGCGTTGCACGAAGTGTTTGGAATTGATGCGCCGCTTGGCGAACACCATCTGGCTGCCAGGCCATCAGCGCGGCGTCGCCAACTCCATGATGCACATATCCCTGAAGCGGGCCGGTGCCCAGCAACCGGCATGGTGCTGGCTGATCTTGGCAAGGAAAAACATGAGTGATACCAACCTGGCGCGTGCGACAACGCTCCCTGGGCGCGAGGCAATCGATCCGCTTGCTCCCTACGATGCGATCATGCTCGTCTCCTACGGTGGCCCCTACCAACCGGCAGATGTCCTCCCCTTTATGCGCAATGCCACCCGGGGGCGCGGCGTTCCCGATGAACGGCTGGTGGAAGTCTCTGGCCACTATCAACAATTTGGTGGGGCTTCACCAATTAACGAACGCAACGAGGAGCTACGAGTCGCCATCGAAGAGCGGCTGCGAAAGCGCGGCTCGCAAATCCCGGTCAGCATCGGTAACCGTAACTGGAAGCCCTTCATTAAAGACACGCTTGGTGAACTACTCGCCGCGGGCAGCAGGCGCATCATGGTCGTGCTCACATCCGCATATGCATCCTATTCAGGCTGCCGTCAATACCGCGAAGATCTCGGGGAGGCACTGCGTGAACTTCGCAGCGAAGATGCGCGAGCCGGTGAGCTTCAACTCGATAAAGTCCGTCCCTATTTCACCACTCCTGGTTTTATTGCCGCAGCCACCGATGCTGCAATCGATGCGATTATCGACTTGGCAGCGCTTGGTGCGACCACCAGTTTGCGCCATATTGCCGGGATGGGCAAGACCACGAACGCCAGTGAACCCGGCATCCGAATCGCCGCTTATCACACCCCCGGAAAGGATGAGCCTGCGGCAATCGAGCCGATCGGGCTGGATGCGCGGTTGGTATTTGTCACCCACTCGATCCCTACGGCCATGGATGAGGCGAGTGGCCCGGTTGGCGGTGAGGTGTCCTCCCCGGTTACCCACACCACGTATCAGGGGCAACACCTCGCGGTTGCACGCGAAATTTCCCGCCGCCTTGATGACCATTTCGGCACCCATATCCCGTGGGATCTGGTCTACTGTTCCCGTTCGGGCCCACCCTTTCAACCCTGGTTAGAACCCGATATTAACGACCATCTCAAAGCGCTTGCCGCCGCCGGAATCCGCGGCGTGGTTGCCGCACCAATCGGGTTTGTCTCCGACCATATGGAAGTGGTCTTTGATTTAGACACCGAAGCGGCAGAAACGGCCACTGAAGTTGAGCTCGACTATGTCCGCGCCCGCACCGTTGGCATCGACGAGCGATTTATCGACTCCCTGGAACAGGTGATTTACGAACGCGCAGAAATTGCGCGTAGCGGTCAGGCGATCGCGGAAACCGATGACCTTGGTCCCTGGCCGGCCACGTGCCGAGCGGGATGCTGTCGACAACGCCCGGCCCACAGCGTGCCAGCCCGAGACGGAAATCCTGCTCGACGCCATACCCAACGAAACGTGCCACCGCGACAAACGGTGTGCGGAGAGGACTAACACATGAATGACATGGCCCGTCACCCCGGAAATAAAAAACGCGGCGTACGCGATGAGCGTGATGGTCACGCACGTGATCCCGAAGAGGTTAACAGCCAAGACCACTTCACCATCCACGCGGTCTTTGCCGTCGATACCCCCCTGCCTGATGACACAAAGGTTCGCGACGCGCTAGTTGAAGAACTTACCGCCGCCACAGCCGATGTCACCGTGCGTGGCTGGTATGACGTTGCGGGTTTTCGCGCTGAAGCCGATGTGATGGTGTGGATGTACAGCCAGGATGTAAGGAAACTCCAAGACGCCTACCATCGGGTGCGCGATGCGCTACTGGCCTACATGACGCCGGTATGGTCAGTTATCGGATCGCACCGGCCGGCAGAATTTAATCGAGCGCACATCCCCGCTATCATTGACAACTTCGGGCCGCGGAACTTCATTGCCGTCTATCCTTTTGTCCGCAGTTACGACTGGTATGTGATGGATGAGGCCGAACGCAGCCAAATGCTGAAGGAACATGGCAAATCGGGTCGCCACTATCCCGATGTGCTCGCTTCGACGTTATCGACCTTTGCGCTGAGTGACTACGAGTGGATTCTTGCCTTTGAATCCGATGACATCAATCGGCTGGTTGATGCCATGCGTCATCAACGCGCAACCCGGGCTCGGATGCATGTTCGTGAAGAAATTCCCTTCTTCACCGGTCCGCGCCTCGAACTGGCCGATCTCATCGCCAAGCAGCCTAAACTCTAGGCACGAGGGGCACAAGTCCGCTAGTTTTAAAACCGTGACTTCTAACCAACAGCCCGCGTCGTTTATCTCCACCTCGCCCCAACGCGATGAAGGCAACCGGTTGGGGGTGAATTTACCGGTCTTCCTCCTGTCGGGGATCGGCATTCTCGCGATCGCACTGTGGGCGATTGTGGTTCCCGGTCAGGCCGAACAGTTGTTGACATCAACAACGGCCTGGATCAGCGCCAACCTCGGGTGGTGGTATATCGGTCTGGCCACCGCGATTGTTGCATTCGTGATGATATTGGCAGCCAGCCGGTTTGGGCACGTGCGGTTGGGACCCGATCATTCCCATCCCCAATACCCCTGGTATTCCTGGGGTGCCATGCTCTTCGCGGCTGGAATTGGGGTCGACCTGCTGTTCTTCGCTGTTGCCGAGCCGGTTGCGCAATACTACAGTCCGCCTACCGGCAGTGGGGAAACCATCGCCGCCGCCCGTCAGGCCGTGGTGTTGACGATGTTCCACTATGGAATTACCGGCTGGGCAATGTATGCATTGATGGGGATGTGCTTTGCCTACTTTGCTTATCGCCAAGGCCTGCCACTGACCATCCGCGCGGTGCTTTATCCAATTATCGGCAAACGCGTGCACGGTCCTATTGGACACGGTGTTGAAGTTGCTGCGATGCTCGGAACCGTTTTCGGGGTTGCCACATCTCTGGGAATCGGTGTGGTGCAACTCAACTATGGGCTGTCCTTGCTCTTTGGGATCGGTGAAAACCTCGCTAGCCAAATTGCCCTGATTGCCATCGCGGTCGGTGTTGCGACCATCTCGGCAGTATCTGGGGTTGATAAAGGGATTAAACGGCTGAGTGAACTGAACGTCGGATTGGCGATCGGGTTGCTGGGCTACATTATTGTCACCGGTCGCACGGCCTTCCTCTTTGACGCGCTGATTATGAATCTGGGGGATTACGCCACCGGCTTCCTCGGACTGTCAATGGAAACATACGCCTTTGACAATGCCACCGAATGGCTCGGCCTGTGGACCCTGTTCTTTTGGGCCTGGTGGGTGGCATGGGCACCGTTTGTGGGTCTCTTTCTCGCGCGCATCTCCCGGGGTCGGACAATCCGGCAATTCGTGATTGGGACCCTGAGCGTACCGTTCTTATTCATCACCGTGTGGATCTCTATTTTTGGTAACTCGGCGCTTGAAATCGTGATGAGTGGCAACCGTGAATTCGGTGAAACTGCAGTCGCCAGTCCCGAACGTGCCTTTTACCAACTGCTCGAACAGTATCCAGGGGCGACCATCGTCGCCGGAATTGCCTCAATAATCGGGTTACTGCTCTACATCACCAGCGCGGATTCATCCGCCTTAGTGATGTCGACCTTCACTTCCAAAGTGGATGCCGCCCATCGCGATGGACCGAAATGGTCGCGGATCTTTTGGGCTTTTACCACCGGTATCCTCACCATTGCGATGCTCTTCGTTAATGGCATCCCGACGTTACTGATGGCAACGGTGCTGATTGGTCTGCCATTTTCGATCGTGCTCGTGGTGGCCATGTGGGGGTTATGGCGAGCACTGCAGGATGAAAAAGCACGCAGTGCTGCCCGGCTGGCAGTCGGGGGGCCGCTGGCGGTGGAACGCTCATTTTCTCAGCGCCTTGCCTACGCGGTTACCTATCCAACAGCCCGTGATGTCCGCAGTTTTATGGATCGAACTGCCGCACCCGCATTGAAAATGGTCGCTGCTGGATTTGCCGACCTCAATAATGGCCACCACGCCCATGTGCGTGTGACGGATATTGAAATTGCCCATCCGTTACGAGACGAGGTGGTTGCGCTGCTGCCAAGTGTGCGCCTGGATGTGCAGATGAGCGGCGGTGACTTCACCTATGCGATCACCCCGGTGGCCCGCCCGGTACCGGCCTATAACTATGCGGTGGGAGCAATTCACGACCTGTACTACCGGTGTGAAATTTTCGGCCCGACCGGATCGCTAGGCTATGACGTCATCGGTGCGACCCAACGCCAGCTGATGAGCGATATTGCGACCCGCTTTGAAGAACACCTCCACTATCTCGAGCTCGCCGAAGCACGTGGTACGGCACGGAAGGTGCCGCTGCGCCAACTCGCGCGCAACCTGCGGACCAACTTGCGGGAGCGAGCCCGTGCAGCACTGCGAAACTAATCGGCGAACAAACCCATCACAAAACCGCTAGTGAGCATCAAGGCGGCGGCATTGTCAGTGCAGGCTCACCTGCGTGGCTATAGCCACTATCTATAGCTATTGCGGATAGCGAAAGGTTATGCCTATAGTGAGGGTGTTGCGAGTTCCGCTCGAATGTAGGAGAAAACATGAACTTGATGAACACCAAGATTAAGCCCTTTACCGCTACTGCCTTCAAGCAGGGCGAATTTGTGGACATTAGCGAAGAAGATGTGTTGGGCAAGTGGGCAATCTTCTTCTTCTATCCGGCTGACTTCACATTCGTTTGCCCCACCGAACTTGGTGACATCGCCGACTACTACGATGAGCTGCAGCAGCTGGGCGTTGAGGTATTTTCGGTTTCTACCGACACCCACTTCACCCACAAGGCCTGGCATGAAACCTCCGAGACCATCGGCAAGATCAATTTCTATATGATCGGCGATCCGTCCGGACAGGTGACCAATAATTTTGAAAACATGCGCGAAGATCAGGGACTTGCTGATCGCGCAACCTTCCTGATTGATCCGGAAGGTACCATTCAGTTCATTGAGCAGACCGCTGAGGGGATTGGGCGTAATGCTTCCGAACTGATGCGGAAGGTGAAGGCAGCGCAGTACATTGCTGCACACCCCGGTGAAGTATGCCCCGCCAAGTGGGAAGAGGGCGCCGATACGCTCGCTCCAAGCTTGGATCTGGTTGGCAAGATCTAACTCCATTTATCCGGTGTCTGCCGCGTGCAGACATCGCACCCCTGCACCGCAGGTTCCACCTCTCCGCTTTACTACAGCGGCGCGCTGGCTTTGGGACGTGGCAAGCGCGCCGCTGCGCCCTATACAACCATTGGAAAGAGTGCCGCCCTCATGTCTGTTTTGGATAAGAACCTCACCGCTCAACTCGAAACCCTGCTCCAGAAACTGCAATCACCCATCGAGCTGATTGCCAGTCTTGATGAGTCTTCCACCTCGCAAAAGATGCGTGAGCTCATCAATGAAATCGCGGCACTATCCGACCGGGTGAGTGTTCGTGAAGCTGCCCATGACTACACGCCGTCATTTGGAATTGCTCCCAGCGGTCAAGCACCTCGGATCCGCTTCGCCGGTCTGCCGCTCGGGCACGAATTCACCTCCCTGGTGCTTGCACTCTTGCAGGTAAGTGGCTACCCGCCCAAACTGTCCGATGAGCAGATCAGTGCCATCCGAGCAATTGAGGGCAAACGGGAATTTGTCACCTACATGTCACTGACCTGCACGAACTGCCCCGATGTTGTGCAGGCGCTGAACACCATGGCGGTACTCAACGACAACATCAGTCATATCGTCGTTGAAGGCGGCGCATTCCAAGATGAGGTAACTGCCAAGAATGTGATGGCCGTGCCGGCGACCTTTGCCGGTGATGAACTCATCTCCTCCGGGCGCGCCGAAATTGATGACTTTATTTCCCTGCTTGATGAAGGTGCTGCCGAACGTGTTGCGCAACAGCTGAGTGCCGAAGATCCCTTCGATGTCCTCATTGTCGGCGGGGGACCGGCCGCATCAGCCGCTGCCATTTACGCGGCCCGCAAGGGGATTCGCACGGGTATCGTTGCCGACCGTCGCGGTGGACAGGTTCTCGATACGATGGCGATTGAAAACCACGTGTCGCAAAAATATACCGAAGGTCCAAAACTTGCCGCGGCACTTACCGAACATGTTGGCGACTACGACGTGAAAGTCTTTAGCCCGCAACTGGCCGCCTCACTGGATACTGGCAGTGAAGGTGAGCTCCACACCATCACGACGAATGCGGGTGGAAAACTTCGCGCGAAAACGGTCGTCCTTTCCACGGGTGCTTCCTGGAGGCTGATGGGCGTTCCGGGTGAAAGTGAATACCGCAATAAGGGAGTCTCATTTTGTCCACACTGTGATGGCCCACTGTTTAAAGGTAAACGCATCGCGGTTGTTGGCGGGGGCAACTCCGGAGTTGAAGCCGCAATTGATTTGGCCGGTGTGGTCGAACATGTCACCGTTGTCGAATTTATGGACGAGCTAAAAGCTGATGCGGTACTGCAACGCAAATTGGATTCATTGCCCAATACCGAGGTGATTACTGGGGCGCGGACCACCGAAGTTGCCGGTGATGGCAGCCAGGTGACCTCGTTAGTGTATGAAGATCGCGCCAGTGGTGACCAGCGCAGTATCGATGTGAACGGGGTATTTGTGCAGATCGGCCTCGTTCCCAATACCGCCTGGCTAGAGGGCGCGGTTGAACGGACGCCCCACGGCGAGATCGTCATCGATGAACGCGGCGCAACCAATATTCCCGGCGTATTTGCTGCCGGGGACTGCACAACCGTTCCCTACAAACAGATTGTCATCGCCTATGGCGCCGGTGCGATCGCAGCGCTATCAGCATTTGACTATCTCATTCGCTCATCTGCCCCGACGGACAACTAGCGGCAGATGAATCTTCGCGATCTTGATTACCTCCTAGCCCTGGCGGCCACCGGGAATTTTTCTCGGGCGGCCGCCAAGGTTGGGGTATCGCAACCGACCTTGTCTACTCAGGTGCGCAAACTGGAGGCAGAACTGGGGGCCAGTCTGGTTGAACGCACTCCCCAGGGAGTGCTGCTCACCGCTGCTGGCCAGGCGATGGTCAAACGGGCGCGACGGATCGTCAGTGAGGTCACAGCGATTCGCCACGAAGTAAGGGCGGCCGGTAACCCGCGCAGCACCCCAATTACCCTTGGTCTATTCCCGACCTTCGGTCCCTATATTTTGCCGCACCTGTTAGGCCCGCTACGTGCGCAGCTCCCGGATGCAGATTTGCGGTTCGTCGAAGAAAAATCAGCGATTCTAGAACAGCAATTAGCGTGCGGAGATCTCGACGCTATCGTTTTGGCAGAACTGCCAGCCGATGAGAGTCTGGGCTACAAACAATTGCTGCGCGAGAACTTCGTCTTGGCGATGCCAGCTGATCATCCGCTAGCTGTTGACCGCAGTCCTCTGCCGCTTGCAGCCCTAGCTGATCACGAATTACTACTGCTCGATGAGGGGCACTGTTTACGTGACCAAGCTTTGGACCTGTGTCGCAAAGTCCATGCCCGCCAAGCATCATTTCGGGCAACTTCGCTTGAAGCATTACGCTATATGGTTGCTGCCGGTGCGGGAGTGACGCTGCTGCCTCATTTAGCGGTGCTACCTCCGGCTCGCCTACCCGAGGGAATGGTGATCCGTGAGTTTACCGACCCGAAACCCTCCCGTACCAGCTATCTGGTATGGCGACCCACATCGATCATCGCGCCGATTGTTGATGATATTGCTGGCGCAATTTGTCAGGCAGTTACCGCAGCGAATAC
>JAUNVN010000217.1 GCA_030537655.1 Bowdeniella nasicola
GGTACAAAGCCCACCACAAACCGTCAACGAATACCACATCGTCCTCACCACCGGACAGTAACCAACGGGATTGTCGCCCTTAGACATGCTGATCAACATCACCTACCGAATAACTCGCGCATTTCTGGCTCTGCCATAATCACCACTACCTCTTGATGGTTTGCCGGGTTGTCCAATTACCGCAAGATCATCAATACTCCAGCCTTATCATGATGCGTGGCATAGCGACGGCTAGGATTTTGCCGGTAGGTGCACAATAGACTCTCATCTCAATAACAACCGTTGATCCGCGAACGTAACCGCTTAACAGCGAACCTGGATGCGTCTACAACTGATCCTTTTGTCCTGCCAGCTCATCGGCAATGATTGAATATAGTCAAACGATACTAGCTGTCGTTACTGTCCCTTTTCGTGCTTTGGTCTGTAGCGGTGAGCCGCCCTATCAGTTTGCAATTCCCACGGAATTCAAAATGACTAATGTGTAGGCGAGCAGTTGCGTTATCTAATTTCGTTGTGGCCGCCCGTGTTCGGTGAGCTGGGACGTATTATGTGAAACCGTCACGGTATTGAGCGCTCCCCAGTATCGATGAGCATTTCTTACTGAGGTTTCTACTCCTTGAGCCATTAACTTCTGCCTCAGGTTACGGGGTTTGTGCGGTCTTTCCGTGTCCTTACTTAGGGCGCCGCATCATGTGTGTTATACCGCGCTCCACGCGACGATGCCACGGAAAATGAGTGCTCGGGCACTTCCCAATCGAGTGGCAAATTCCTGGTCGCCCATGGAGGTTGCTGCTGTGCGCATTTGGTCGATGACATCAACACACTGTTTCGCGTTGCGCACAAAGTCTCCGGGTAGCAGGTCCCCACTTGCCAGGACGGCTTCGAGTTTGGCTCCTGTTGCCCACGAGCGCATAGTTTCCACCAGTCCCCCATCGAGATCACGCATGGGGGTGATCCCCAGATCTGCTTCACCCAAAGCGATCTGACCGGCGATTGTTGCGAGTTCGAGCATTGCTTTTTGTAACCGGCCGGAAAAACGCGGATGCAATCCGGCATCCTCCCCGCGGGGCTGATACACCAGCGCTGAGACTGCTGCCGCTAATGTTGCTGGTCTGAGATTATGGAAGGCCTTACGTGCGATCACTTCGGTAATCACCAGGTCAACTTCGTTGGTGATAGTCCGCAACAGTTCGCCACGAGACGTCAGTTGATCATCATCACTGAGGTAACCAAGGCGATGTAAATGGGTGCAAATACGCGTGAATTCTTTGCCGAGAGTATCGGTATTTGCTTCAAGCGTACGTTTATCGCGCGAGAGATCTCGGTACAGGCGCCGGTAGCGTCGCCCCCACTTTTCATGATCGGCACGGTTGGGACAGCTGTGTGATGGATGGGTTTGTAATTGGGTACGCAGCTGGTCAATATGGCGATTATGGGACCGGATAGTAATTTTCTTTCCCGGCCCGAATCGTCGTGCTTTGTGTGCCAGTGCTGTGCGCCCGGCTTTCGAGCGGTCTGCACCGCGTTTGATTGATATGTGGCCTGCTAGACGGGGAGGCTCACGGAAGTCTTCGGTGATCATCATATGTAGACGCCCGCGCATATCAATCACCGATACGACAATGCCGTTCCGTCCGTGGCTCACCCCCTGTACGACACCGCGATAGGTTCTCCTACCGAATCGATAGTCAATTACTGATCCACGTTGGAGTTGGCGCAGGGCTTGTTGCATTTCATTATTGCGCCGGCGGCTGCGTGCCCGCTTTTCCGCTTGGGTGAGTTCTTCTTGAATACGCAAATACTCCTGGTAGTCACCGCACTGACACTGCAGTGCTTCGGCATAACCTTCCAGGGCTTCTTGTTGGCGCCGAACTCGAGCAGCAATATGAGCAACTTGCCGATCGGTTTGGAACTGGGCAAACGAGGACTCGAGTATTCCCACGGCTTGATGTTTATCGAGCCAGGACAGCAAATTTACAGCCATCGAGTAGGTGGGGCGAAATGCAGAGTTGAGTGGGTAGGTACGCGTTGACGCGAGTCCAACGATGGTGTCGACATCAATGCGTTCATCATGAACGACAACCGCATGTCCTTCAACATCAATCCCACGCCGGCCGGCCCGTCCAATTAGCTGGGTGTACTGTCCCGCACTGAGCATCACGTGGCCCGTGCCATCCCATTTAATTAGTGATTCGAGCACTACGGCTTTGGCGGGCATATTAATACCCAGCGCGAGGGTTTCAGTTGCGAAGACCACGCGTAAAAGCCCGGCAACAAAGAGCTGCTCGACGCATTCTTTCAAAAGGGGCAGCATTCCGGCATGGTGGGCTGCAAATCCACGTGTGGCTGCAGCTACGAAACTGCGATAACCGATCGCATCGCGATCAGAATCCGATAGTTCTCGCGTATGGTGGGCAATCATCGCGGCGATTTCCT
>JAUNVN010000218.1:0-388 GCA_030537655.1 Bowdeniella nasicola
AGGCAGGAGATTGAATGCTCTCCACTCACCCCGCCGATCAGCAACATGACGCGGGTTCGAGTCTTACCGGTGGTATCCATCACCCGTAGCGTATCTCGCCGGCACGGATGCGCGGCGCGGCACGCCGCGATACGGTGGGAATGCGCGGTCGTGACCGCATATTGAACATTATTTTAGTCTCGCGAGGAGTGGGAGATGGGTCGGACTATTTTCACCGTGGGTGCTATCGGTGTGCTCGCTTTGGCAGGATGCACCTCGTCACTTGCACCCGAGGAGGATGCCAGTGATACCCCCACGGCCCAGGCCAGTGAAACCAGCGACGTAAGCCAAGTTGAAACGGCGAGCCCATCTCAATCCGCCAATGACAGCGATCGCGATGCTACGGACG
>JAUNVN010000218.1:398-2420 GCA_030537655.1 Bowdeniella nasicola
CGGCTGCGATTACCGGTGAGGAAACCCACGGCAAAGTGCTGCTCACCACCGCGAATCAGGTTCGCGACCCCGAAGCACTGCACGGCAAGATTGTGGTTGGTCAGGGTGGATGTATCGCCTTTGTGACCATCCCCGATGGAGGCAAACCCTTGCCGCTGATCGCTCCGGAAGGCTCACGCTATGACGGGCGTAATCAGGTGAGTATCGATGGGAAGACCTATCGCTTCGGCGAACTGCTTGACTTGCAGGGCGCAGCCGAACGGGTGGATGATTACGAATTCGCTGACCGCTGCGGCCAGGAGGTCATCCACATTACGCCTTAGGCACGCTCATCCTTGTGGGGCCGCGATAATAGATTCGCGGTCATCTGATGAATATCGAGGCCATCGTAGACGGCAGCCACCACCGCTGCCGTCAGTGGCATATCGACATTGTGGGTGTGCGCTAGTTCCAATACCGACCGGCACGACTTCGCACCTTCAACCGTGCCGCCGGTGGCGGCTATTGCCTCATCAATTCCCAGTCCGCGTCCCATGTGGGCCCCAAAGGTGTGGTTACGAGATAGTGGGGATGCACAGGTGGCAACCAGATCCCCCATCCCGGCCAGGCCCGCCATTGTTTGCGGATCAGCGCCAAGGGTGATGGCCAATCGCGTGATCTCCGCGAGCCCGCGGGTGATAATCGTTGCCTTCGTATTGTCGCCGTAGCCAACCCCAGCTGCCATCCCAGCCGCAATCGCAATCACGTTTTTTACCGCGCCCCCCAGTTCGACACCGATCACATCGGCATTGGTGTAGGGACGGAAATAGTCGGTAATGCACAGTCGGGCAATGGCTTTCGTGTGGCGGCTATCACTGCCGGCAACCACCGTTGCGGCCGGTTGCCCATCGGCAATTTCGCGTGCCAAATTTGGTCCCGAAACCACCACGACCTGGCTGGAGGGGATCTGCAGCGTATCAATGAGCATTTCACTCATACGCAGATCGGTGGATAACTCTACGCCTTTCATCAGCGAGACAATGGTCGCATCGGGTGCGATCTGCACATCGGTGAGCACCGCGCGCGCCTTTTGGCTTGGCAGCGCCACCACAACGACACTGGCAGTTGCCAGCAGGCCGGGTAGATCCGCCGTCGCGGTGATGGTATCGGGCAGGGTGAACCCGGGCAGACGCGCGGAGTTGGTGTGCGCCTGGTTAATTTCACGCACCACCGCTTCGTTCCGTCCCCAAATGGTACATGCGTGGCCCGCATCGGCGAGAATCTTCGCAAATGCAGTCCCCCATGCACCGGCACCAACAACCGCAATGGTCTCCATAGCTACCTTTCGTGCCGCTCCTGGCGGCGTTGTTTCCGCTTTGGTGGACGGGGATCGCCGTCGGTGCGCATATCGTATACTCGCTCCGGTACCGGCAGTCCCCTGAGGTTGGCCACCCCAGCGGTCAGATCGGCCATGATTTTTTCGGTTGCGGCACGCGCCACCTGCGGGGTAATTTCCTTGCCCTGCCACGCGCTGAGATCAACCGGGTCCAGGGCCTGGACAGTGACCGGCCAGTTGATCCCCCAGCGCGGACGCACTGAATAGCGGCCAATCGCATCTTGGGTTCCCCACTGGGCGATCGGGATAACGGGCACCCCGGTTTCCAAGGCCAGCCTCGCCGCTCCGGTTTTCCCCCGCATCGGCCACATATCGGGATCACGGGTGAGGGTGCCTTCGGGGAAAATCCCGACGCATTCGCCTCGGGAAAGGGCCGCTTTCGCGGCAGTAAGTGCCGCGACCGCACTGTTGGTACCGCGCCGTACCGGAATCTGGTCGGCGCGCGAGACAACCCATCCGACAATCGGGGTGTCAAATAGTTCCTGTTTCGCCATAAACTTCACCGGCACGTCATTTCCAACCAGAAAATGACCAAAGGTGAGGGCATCAATATTAGTGACGTGGTTGGATACGGCGATAAACCCACCGCTGGGAAGTTTTTCCGCCCCGATCCACGTCGGTTTGGTATAAAGCGCCACCAGTGGTTG
>JAUNVN010000219.1 GCA_030537655.1 Bowdeniella nasicola
TTGCTCGTCGTGCGGCCGGCCAGGAGAAACGAGATATACCCAACACCCCCCAAAATCGCCAGCGTGAGGTCAGTGCGGCATTACGGCTCTACGCCGCGACTGCGACCTCCGCTTCAACCGGAGCTGCTCGGGATATCAACCTGATTACTCGCCGCACCGGCAGTTAGGGTGCCGTCACGGCCAGACGTGGGCTTTTTCACTAAGTGGACGCACCTGCCCGGAACGTGGTTTGCCTGACAGGATAATCGCATCCCTCGCCAGAAAGGTCTGTCATGTCCCAACTTGCCGAAGTGATTGGAACAATCGCCGATACGATTACCCTTTACGGCACCATTTGGGTGCTGCTCGGTACGGGAGTGTATCTCACGTGGCGGACCCGAGCGATGCAGCTGCGCTTATTCAAGCACATGGCCGCAGTGGTCTTCCGCTCCCGGCAAGGAGCGCACGGGGGGATCTCATCTTTCCAGGCCTTTTGTATTTCCCTGGCGGCACGCGTTGGGGTCGGGAACGTGTTCGGCGTTGCTGCAGCTCTGCTTGCCGGGGGCCCGGGCGCAATCTTTTGGATGTGGATTGTCGCTCTGGTCGGGATGGCAACCGCCTTTAGTGAAGCTACCTTGGCGCAACTGTTTAAAGTGCGAGCTGATGATGGTACCTTCCGCGGGGGGCCAGCCTACTACATGAAACGTGGGATGAATGCACCGGTGCTCGGAGCGATATTCGCGGTGATTACCGTGGTGACCTGCGCATTTGTGATTACCACAGTGCAGTCCAATGCGATCGCCTCAACGATGGCGGGCTCGGCTGATACCTCCCCGGTTATGACCGCAGCGCTGCTGTTTGCCTTTGCCGCACCGGTGATTCTCGGGGGGATCCGTTCGGTGGCACGCGTTACCGAATTGATGGCGCCGATTATGGCGCTGATCTACGTGGCAATGGCCGCGGTGATCGTGGTGATGAACATTACCGAGTTCCCCCGCGTTATCGGCATGATTTTCCAGTCTGCATTTGCACCTGCTCCGTTGGTTGGCGGTCTTGGTGGTGGGATTATTGCCGCAATAATCAACGGTATTCAGCGCGGCCTGTTCTCTAACGAAGCCGGCCAGGGCACCGCCCCGAACGCGGCAGCCACCGCAACGGTTACCCATCCGGTGCGGCAGGGACTGATCCAATCACTGGGCGTATTTATTGACACAATTATCGTGTGTACCGCCACCGCCTTCATTATTTTGGTTGCCGGCCCCGAGGTGTGGGGTGCCGAAGGTATTAACCCCGCGACTTTGACCACCGCAGCTGTTGCTCATGCGCTTGGAGAATGGGCAATCGTCCCGATGGCGATTGTTATTTTCGTCCTCGCTTTCTCCTCAATCATCGCTGCCTATGTCTATTCTGAAGTCAATATGGTCTTCGTTACTCCCCATCGCGCCGGAGTGTGGGCAGTGCGGATCCTGTCGGTATTTTCGGTCGTTCTTGGTGCACTGGTCTCACTGGACGTGGTGTGGAATGCCGTAGATATTGCGATGGCCGTCATGACAATGACGAACCTGGTGGCGCTGATTGCGCTGAGTAAGTGGGTGGTTGGAGCATTGGGTGACTATGAAACCCAACGGGCCAACGGTGTGACTGAACCAGTTTTTCGGCCGCAGGACAACACCCACCTGCCCGCACCGTTACCGGGTAATGCCTTTGATGACCTACCCTTGCAGCACTAGAGCGAGGAAAGAAGAAAGTAATGCCACAACACGCTCTGACCGATCCGAATATTTTGGAACAAGCAGCCGCTGCCGCCACGATTCCAGCCTCGAAGGTCGCCGGTCGTTTCCCCTACCGCGGTTCGAATACGGGACGCTCGCACACTGAAATCGCTGAGATCCACGCGAAGCTATCCTTTGGGACAATCTTCACTGATCACATGGCGCATGTGTCCTACAGCGTCGATGACGGGTGGCATAACCACGGGCTGATTGACTATGGCGATCTGCAAATTTCGCCGGCCGCTGCCGTGTTGCATTACGGGCAGGAGATTTTCGAAGGGCTGAAGGCCTATCGCCACGCAGACGGCTCACTATGGACCTTCCGTCCAGGATTTAACGCTGCGCGGTTTAACGCCTCGGCTGTGCGGATGGCTATGCCGCAAATTCCCGTAGCAGATTTCCTCGCCTCCATTGTTGACCTGGTGCGCCGCGATGGTGCCTATGTGCCGGCCCAGGTCGGCGCGGCGCTCTATTTACGTCCGTTCATGTTCGCTTCCGAACCGTTCTTGGGTGTTCGGCCGGCTCACCACTACGAATTTCTTACCATTGCCTCACCGGTAGGCCCCTATTTCACCGATGGATTTACACCCGTATCTATTTGGGTTACGCGTGATTTCCATCGCGCGGGTCCGGGTGGTACCGGTGCCGCGAAGACCGGCGGGAATTAT
>JAUNVN010000220.1 GCA_030537655.1 Bowdeniella nasicola
GTAAACCGAGGCCTGTTTGCGATGCACCACACCGAAGCCATCGGAGACAAACACATCCGCAAGGGCGGCTAGTTCACTCGCGAGAGCTCGCCGCTGCTGGTCGTCTTTTGACGTTTCTCTCGGATCGAAGCGAATATTTTCCAGCAGTACGACCTCACCGGCTTGCGCGGCTGCGACAGCAGCGCGAGCCTGCTCACCAACCGGTTGTGGGGCGAGGGTGACCGGGGCGTCGAGCAGTTCACCCAGACGCTTTGCCACCGGGGCGAGGGAAAATTTGGGGTTGACTTCACCTTTTGGGCGACCGAGATGTGCCATCACCACGACTTTTGCTCCCGCATCCAGCAGGGCGTTAAGGGTGGGAAGTGCGGCGCGGATCCGGCCGTCATCGGTGATCGTTCCATCGGAAAGTGGAACATTGAAATCGGAACGAACCAGCACGGTTTTTCCGGCAAGATCCCCCAGGGATGACAGAGTTTTTAACATGATATTCCTCTATGGAAGCGAGCGCCCGCGAGCGTGTTGCTCGCGGGCGCTCCGCGTTCACAGTCGATGGTTAGAGCTTGGCTCCAACGAGCTTGACGAGGTCAATCAAACGGTTTGAATATCCCCACTCGTTGTCGTACCAGGACACGACCTTCACCTGGTCACCAATCACCTTGGTTAGACCCGCATCAAAAATGGACGAGTGCGGGTCGGTGACGATATCGGTGGACACCAGTGGGTCCTCCGAGTAGGACAGAACGCCCTTGAGCGGTCCTTCTGCGGCCTTCTTCATCGCGGCGTTGACTTCTTCGGCCGTCACTTCGCGTGAGGCAGTGAAGGTCAAGTCCGTAGCCGAACCGGTAATCACCGGTACGCGCAGCGCATAGCCGTCGAGTTTGCCCTTCAACTGCGGCAGCACTAGCGAGACGGCGCGCGCGGCCCCGGTCGAGGTGGGCACAATGTTGACAGCAGCGGCGCGGGCGCGGCGCAGGTCCTTGTGCGGAGCGTCATGAATCTTCTGGTCGCCAGTGTAGGCGTGGATGGTGGTCATCAGACCGCGCACGATCCCGAATTCATCATCAAGCACCTTGGCCATCGGGGCCAAGCAGTTCGTGGTGCACGAGGCATTGGAGATGATGTTGTGGTTTTCAGGATCGTAATCTTCTTCGTTTACACCCAAAACGAAGGTGGCATCTTCGTTCTTTGCAGGAGCAGAGATGATGACTTTCTTTGCGCCGGCATCCAGGTGAGCCTTCGCCTTGGTGGCGTCGGTGAAGAAACCGGTTGATTCAATGACGATATCGACATTCAGATCGCCCCACGGCAGGTTGGCCGGGTCGCGTTCCGCCAGGGCGGTGATTTTCTGGCCATCCACGGTGATGGATTCATCGTCATAGGAGACCTCAGCATCCATACGGCCGAGAATTGAGTCGTACTTCAGCAGATGTGCGAGCGTGTGGTTGTCAGTCAGATCGTTAACAGCAACGATCTCGAAGTCTGCTCCGGCAGCACGCGCTGCGCGGAAGAAGTTGCGGCCAATGCGGCCAAAGCCATTAATACCGACGCGAATGGTCACTGTATGTCCTCCAACGTGCGCGCCGGGGTGCCGACGCACAACTGGTCGAGCGTTACAGAAGCAGGCTGCTCCTGACCGGTCAAGTCCGGACCGACCGGCACTAGCCACGCTACCAGATTTAGCCTGTCAATAACTGCCGATATCGCCCACGGCGCAACGCTAAACATGCGATGGTGGTCACCGTATTTCCATGGAAATTTACGTTGGTTGACTTCACCAATCCCCATTAGTGCCGCCCGGCAATTCCGATAATTAATCCTCGGAGAGCATTTCCTCCGTTAACGCTGCATGAGTATCGGGAATTCCGAGCTGGTGTGCTTTCTTGTCGGCCATTGCCAAAAGTCGGCGAATACGTCCGGCAACCGCATCTTTTGTCAGTGGCGGATCAGCTGCCTGTCCGAGATCTTCCAGGGAGGCATGACGGTGGTGTAAACGCAGGTCACCCGCCTGTTTTAAATGTGCGGGAATCGTCTCTTCCCGGAGGATTTCAAAAGCCCGTGTCACCCGAGCGCTGGCCGCGACAGCCGCACGTGTTGACCGCCGTAAATTGGCGTCATCGAAGTTAGAAAGCCGGTTAACTGCTCCGCGGATTTCACGCTTTTTACGCCGTTCATCCCACACTTTTAGGGTTTCAGGAGCTCCCATGACTCGCAACAGGGTTGCGATGGCTTCACCATCACGTACCACCACGCGATCTACGCCTCGAACTTCGCGGGCTTTAGCCATCACGCCAATACGTCGCGCTGCGCCAACCAGTGCAAGCGCCGCTTCGGGACCTGGACAGGTGACTTCCAATGCGGTGGATCGTCCCGGTTCGGTCAGGCAGCCGTGGGCGAGGAAGGCGCCGCGCCAGGCGGCAA
>JAUNVN010000221.1 GCA_030537655.1 Bowdeniella nasicola
CTTAGAAGAACAGATCGAAGAAGAATCCAGCGTGTCTGAGATTATCGGTCGCATCGAAATGATTAAGGATGACGGGCCTGGTCTGCTGCGTCTCGACGCAGAACTGGGCACCCGCAGCGCCTAAGTATCCGTTGCATATGCAACGATAGTGTTACAGTCTCGAACCGAAACGGAGTATCGGCCATGTCACAACCCGATGCACAGCAGCCGCATGGCAATCAGCCATCTGGTCCCCAGCAGCCGCCACCTGGCGGGAACCCAGGTCAGTTCGGTCACCAAGGGCCGCATCAACAGGGCGCACCCGCTGCCGGCCAGGTGCCGCCACCACAAGGCCAGTGGCAAGCTCAGCAAGGTCACTACCAGCAAAACCCCGTGCAGCAAACCTCACTGTATGGAGCGCCAAGTGGCGGGCAGCAAGTGCAGCAGGTCCAAATCCCAGCCGTGGTGCAAGAAAATCGTGAAGCCCTCAAATCGGGGGTCATTGCCGGCCTCTCGTTTTACGCCATCGGGTTGATCGTCGGACTCATTCTCACCTCAATTGCGTTCATTGAGGCGTACAACGCCCCGGGTGGCTTCGGGGTGTTTATCGGGATGGTCTTCTTGATTGCCGGTACGTCCTTCGGCTCCGGCATCGCCATGAAGGCGTCAAATTCATCGGAGCTCGGCAGCATCCTCGACTCCTCCTCGAACGCATCGGGCAGTGCCGGGTTGGTATTTTTGACCGTCACGATCATCGCGGCGATTGCGGTGTACTATGCCATGAAGATCACCCGGAAAGGTGAAAAATTCCGGTCACCTGTTGGGCTCGCGATGGCGATTGTGAGCGCGGCACTGACGTTGATCCTGCTACATGTGATCCTTGGTCTCATCGGGACCTTGGGGCTGAATGAATCCACCGCCGTGGTTGATGCTTCGGTGCGTCCAACCTACGGGTTTGCGATCTTTGCCGCATTTGTCATCATGGCGCTCACCTTAGGGATCTACCAGCTCTACCGGATTTCTCACCACGGTGTGGTGAACCTGTGGCTATTGCGGGTGCGTGAAGTCCTGCCGTATTTGGCGCTGGCGCACCTGTTTGCTGGCGCGGTGGTGTTCATCCACATGCTGCTCAGCCAGCTGTACTATGACGTCCTTAGGCCTACGGAAGTCATCTTCACGTTGCTTTTCGGACTCGGACATATCATCGTTTTGGCACCGGCGCTGTTGTTCGGCGTCTCGCTAAACGCTGGTGGCAGCGAGTTTACTGGCGGCTCGTCATCAATCTATGCGTTCGCACCCGGTTGGGTTACCGCAATTACCATCATTTTGACGATTGTGGCGATGGTGGCCGTTGGATTTATTGCTTCAAAGCGGCTGCCGGCAGCACCGTTTATCCGCACCGGTATTTTTGCAGCAGTCTTCTTTATTGCCGGGCTGATCATCATGCTCTTCCAGGGTGTGCACGCATCGGGCACCGGGGATCTGCCGGGAGTCGGTTCAGCGCTCGCCTCTATTCGCATCAATGCCTCGGGTTTGCTCATCTTAGTGATGCTGGTGTGGGGCGTGGTGATTGAGCTGATCTCTCGCTACGCGGGCGTGGTGTTCTCTCAAGCGCAGGTGGCTGTCGCCCAAGCAAGCGAAAGTGGTTACCAGGGCCCAAGCCAGTTCGCGCAAGGTCAACAGCAGGTCTTTGGCGCCGGCGGCCCGCCGCAGCCAGGCCAGGCTCCGATGCCTGGGCACGTCCCACCGCCTGCTGCCCCCGCACCGCAACCACCGGTACAACCGGCGCAAGATGGCGACAATCCGTTGCCTGAGCCACCTCCGGCAACCCAGGAGTTCGGTGAAAATGATGGCCAGCAGCCATCACCGCCACCACCTCCGCGCCACTAGAAGATAACCCATTGCTGGCGGACCTGATCACTATCGGGTCCGCCAGCTGCGCTTTTCACCGCTTTTATCTCGTCCGCACGAAGACTTCCGCATCAGTTTGCTCGCCAACTCTACAAGGAGCTTGCCATGCCCCATCCAGCATGTGAACGTGACGTCGAAACCGTTGAGCCCCACCCATGGCGCGCGCTCGTGTTACTGATCCTGGTACTCCTTTTGGTGGCCGGGGTTCTTTGGTGGGGAAATCACAGTTAAACCCAAAAATCTTTCGCTGCCATAGCTATTTTCCGCCTCCTTGACGTCCCTAGGGTGCACACTGGAGTTATCCGTTTCATTCCATCCGGGTGACCTTCGACAGAAAGGTCGATTATGACGCGCAGCAATCCCCATCCCTCAGCCAGGCGCACGTGGTGGATCGCAGTCGCTGTTATCAGCGTATTCGTGATCGTCATCCTTGCCCTCCAGCTTCAGTCCCGATCCACCCCACCATCAGCAACTGCCACCGATTCCTCACCAACAGCAACTGCCACCGATT
>JAUNVN010000222.1 GCA_030537655.1 Bowdeniella nasicola
TTCATCCGGCTCAGCTGGCACATCGGTAACTTGGATGGTGACTGTCGCGTCAAAGCCGTAGTCCAGTCCGGGAAGTTCGTCGACTTTGCCTCGGCCACCGGTGCGTTCCCAGTTGACCGTCGTGCTGGGGTCTCCCGGCACGGGCGCTGCAACGGTGCCGTGTAGGTCAAATTGCGCCCCGGGAGTTTGCAGCAGCTGTTGTTGCGCTTCGGTGAGTGGATCCCACGTGATTTTTGAGGGGATCCACCCCTCCGCACCGTCAGTGGCACATTTGCGGGCACCCGCTATATTGTAGGCACGCCATTCGTTCATGTAGTAGATATACAACTCCTCAGGCAGCTGCGGTGATGTGCCCGCGGTTACCTCCACCGTTGCCGTCTCTTGGCCGGTGATGCGCATCCGATAGCGTTTCACGTAGTACCAAGGACCGGATTTGCCATCAGAGGGGTGTCCCGGAGCGTTGATCTGCATGCGAATACCGCCCCAGGTCACTTCCGGGCCCCACGCATCTTCACCAGCAAGCCCATCCGGGCTGCCAGGTAGGTCAAAAATCGCCGCCTTCCACGCCGCTTCATCCATGACGCTGCCGTTTTGCTTATTTATCAACTTCACAGGCAGGTATTCAATGGAGTCATCTTCCATCACAAATGGAGCAGTGGTGGGCATCTCTGGCACAATATTGAGTCCTTCGAGCCCACAAAATGGCCCAAAAATTGCCGGCTCCGGTGCGGGAGCTTCAGCGTATTGCACCGGCTCTTTCACTTTGAGTACCGAGTCCTTCGCGGAATCAGCTCCATCGGGGTTTCCCTCGGCAAGCGCATGGGGCGCCACCGCGACGCTCATCGCTGCCGCCACACCGGCCGCGATGAGAATTCGTAATGTCTCGCGCATGTCCTATCCTTCCGATCGCAGGTCTGCCGGCAGGCACACCAATCATGCTTTAATCTAACGAATAATCAGGTAATACCCCACTATTTTTCTTCCCGGAATTTATATCCAAGCTTGCGCGCTAACTTTATAATTATTAGCAGTGTTAATGTATTTTTCCATCACTATTACCGCTGCGGAAAACCTGGAGATACGTGCGAGTTTTGCAAGGTTTTCCCGCGGTTTCGCACCAGGTTTTATCGGCTGAACTATTCACACATTACTAGCGAGCACCCAACATCAACGGATGGACATGATCCACGCCATTTCCTGATGGTTGCCGCTCACACCGGAGATAATCCGGCCACGACCTCACAACTAGCCGCATCCGCATACCTCTCACACATTCCACAACATCTGCTGTGAGCCCGACCCCATCAACCCGCTGCGAGCAATTACTCGCCACGTCCCGAGCCCTCACCTTCCTGAAATATTGTTTCTTGACGATATTTCGTAGCAGTTCTACTATCATCAATAGTTGAAGGGCGTCGAACTGGATGTGACCTTACCGGAGTGGGGTGGGCTGCCAGATAAGTTCCATAGGGAGGAAGCTCGTGCCGATTATCGATATTGCCGATCTGCATTTTGCCTACGGCACCAATGCGGTCCTTGAGGACCTCAACTTGCACGTTCGCCCTGGTGAACTTGTCGCCATGCTTGGGCCGAATGGAGTTGGGAAAACGACACTGGTGGAAAACTTGCTTGGTACTCTTGCGCCGCAGCGCGGTCGCGTGCGCGTCTGCGGACAAAATCCACGCCGAGTCGGGGCTAATTTCTGGCCAAAAATCGGGTTTATGTCCCAACATTGGAATGATCACTCCAAATGGCGAGTGATGGACCAGCTCGAATGGATCCGCGCCTGTTATGCGATTCAAGGCCGAATAACACGTGATCCTCACGCGTTACTGGAGGCTCTAGAGCTAGCGGATAAAGCACGAACCCCGCTCGGGAAGCTATCTGGCGGTCAGCGTCGCCGCATCGACTTTGCTGCCGCAATTCTCTCCCGCCCAGAACTGCTCATTCTCGATGAGCCAACCACGGGGCTCGATCCTGTCGCGAAAGGGCAAATACATGACCTTATAGCTGAATGCCAAGATCACGGCACCACGGTAGTGCTGACGACCCACGATCTTGCCGAAGCAGAAAAGATTTCCTCGCGGATTGTCATTCTTGGCGGCGGCACTATTCTCGCTGATGGCACAGCCCACGAATTACGGCGGCGACTTGCGAGAAACTGTGAAATCACCTGGTGCGAAGCAGGTGAGCGCTTCGTGCACTCCACCAGTGAGGTCGAAGCATTCGTTGCCGGTCTCAATTTGGACTCGATTAGCGAGCTCACCATCACCCGTCCCACGCTTGAAGATGCCTATCTGGATTTGGTCTCCGGCACTCGCGGGACGCAGGAATGTGACACCACCTCGGCGAGAGATCGTGCCACGGCGGTTGATCCCACTGACACTCGCCTTCATCCCGG
>JAUNVN010000223.1 GCA_030537655.1 Bowdeniella nasicola
TTGCCCGCTTTCAGATCACCTTCACCAGGTTTCCCAGCTTCGGCGCGCAGGTGGGGTTGATGGTGAAAACTCAAGAGGGTGGTCACCTGCGGATCTACCTCGGCGATCACCGATCCACCATGCCCGCCATTACCGCCATCGGGCCCACCGAGCGGCTTAAATTTTTCGCGATGTACCGAAGCACACCCGTTGCCGCCCTTGCCTCCACGGACATGCACGGTAACTCGGTCAACAAATGTGGCCACGGTTCATCTCTCCCATATCTATTAGCTCTGTGTACGCGTGAGGGGCAGGCGGCTGAGCCACCTGCCCCTCACACACGTAGGTTTACTAGGCTTGTACAGCCTAGGCCTGTACGGCCTCCACGTTGACTACCTTACGGTTACGGCGATCGACAAACTGCACATGACCAGCTGCCAATGCGAACAGGGTGTCGTCCTTACCGCGCCCGACATTATTGCCGGGATGGATCTTGGTGCCGCGCTGGCGGACCAGAATTTCACCTGCGTTGACCAACTGGCCTCCGAAACGCTTGACTCCTAGGCGTTTGGCATTAGAGTCACGACCGTTGCGTGAGGAGCTGGCGCCCTTCTTTGTTGCCATCTCTAACCTGCTTTCGTTTTCGTAGAAACTAAGGCCGCAACTAACTAATGTCAGTGACCTTGACGACGGAGTACTTCTGGCGGTGTCCAAGCCGCTTGCGGTATCCGGTCTTATTCTTGTACTTAAGGATGTTGATCTTCGGACCTTTTGCGTCCTCAACGATCTCGGCAGTGACCTTGGCGGAGATCCCATCTGCCGCAGTGGTGATCTTATCTCCATCTACCAGCATCACGGGTTCAAGCTCCACGGTCGCCCCGGGTTCGCCGGCCAGGCGATCAACGGTCAGCAGGTCTCCGACGGATACCCGCTCCTGGTGGCCTCCGGCCTTAACGATCGCGTACACCATGTTGCTGCTCATCTCTTGTAGTGTGACATATTCATCCAGAAGACGAAGATCCGCGAGAAGAGTGGATCCCTATCCCCTGGTTCACCCACCGCCGGGCCGGGCCCAACTGGCCGGACAGGTGCCCAGCACGGGTGAAAGGACGATTCTATGCACCAAGGGCTCCTGCCTTAGCGCACCGACGATCCAGATTACGGCATCACCGGGCGTTTTTTCAACTCAGATCTCTTGCCTAACGGCGCTATCCCGTGTGTTTTCAACCACCTAGTGGTGCGCTTCTCACCTGGGGCTTCCCTCGCCCAGTCATGCAAGCGCGCCAGCTCCCCAGTGTCAATAGGTGGCACGACTGCGCTGGGATGCCTCGTCACTATCACTGTCACCTTTCTGACTCCACGTGCCAGCTACCCGCGCCACCTGCCGGCGCAGTCCGCGGGAGTAAACCGGGCCCTTAAGCGGGCGGTGGGGATGTGAAATCGCATTGTGAAGGTGGGTGTTCATTTTTGCTGGAAAAGTGTACCCCCACCCTCACAACGTGCCCGGGGATAATACCGTGGGCCGGCAATCAGCTCGGCAGGTAGCACCAGGGGATGATTATTGAAGAAAACTCCCGCTCTACCGGCTCTCGCACTCGCGCGGACGCGGCGTCGTCGTACCATACAAATATCTCCGGAAGCACGCGCTCACGGGGGGGTGTGAAACCTCGCGAGGACGTGAAGAAGATTGGAAGAACCATGAAATAGTCAACGTTGACAACAGTTGAGAGAACCGGGATTTTTGCCGTCGCGCTGCTGTGCTTGGCGGGCGTGGGATACGGGATGTACGTGACCTTCTTTTATGAGGGCGCGCCGAGCGTACTGATTCCGTTCTGCGTGGCGTCGGTGATTGGGGTGGCGACCTGGATTGAGGGCTACCGGCGTGATTCGCGCCCAGTGATGGCGCTGGGCTTTGTGCTGATGGCGTTCGCTCCGGTCGGTTTTGCCTGGATTTCGGGGTTGCTTGTCCTGCTGGCCGCAGCGTATTTGGCCGTGCGTCATATGCGCGGGCGGACGCGCCGAGCACATGGTTAAGCGCCACTTAGCTGGCATAGCTTGGCCGGCATAAGGAAAGGGCCGAGAGATATCGATTCTCTCGGCCCTTTTCGTATGCTGCGTAACTTGCGCTTTCCCTTAGGAGGTAGCCTCACTGCCGGGGACAACCTCGACCTGCTGACCGGGGGTAATGGTCCCAGTGGTCACCACCCGCCGCGAGCGGCGCTTGCGACGAGCAGGTGCCGGTGTGCTCGCAGAGTCGGAGTTAGCATCAGCGCTTCCAGAGGATTTTTCGCTATTCTTGGGTGAAGCGGTATCGGCTGCGCCATCATTTTCAGATTTGGAGCCCTTGGCGGACTTAGTGGACTTAGTGGACGTGGATTTGGAGGCGTTGTCCTTGTCCTTGTCC
>JAUNVN010000224.1 GCA_030537655.1 Bowdeniella nasicola
CTGGGTCCCGCCGCCAGTGCCCAGGCACGATATCTTGCCGGCTGGATAGCTCTCAGTCACGATGTTGACACCGTGCGGGTTTCTTCTCCGTGGATAAATTCATCATCCGTGGAGAAAAAAGCTCACGATCAGGCACTGCACGTGGTGATTACTGCGGCCAGTCAGGCACGCGCACCGCGAGCAAACCAGGTGGTTATCACCTTTGGCCCTCCCGTCCCGTGGGCGGGGGTGTTACGTGCCAAACGCGGGAAAAAGCTGTGGCAAGCAAGCGCGACCTTCACCGATCAGGTCGCCGCGCTGCTCCACAGTGAACACCGGGCCACCACGCTGCCAACCCGCGTGAGATTTGATGCTATTTGTGACCTGGATAGCGACACGCTCCGCCAACGCTGGCAGCTACCGGCATGCTGGGGTGTGCCAATCGGGCGCGATACCGGGGCAGTAGTCAAGCTAGATCTGGTTACTGCCGGCCCCCACGCGTTGGTCGCGGGGATGACCGGTGCTGGCAAATCAGAATTCCTCACCACCTATCTCCTCGGTCTGAGCGCACATCGCTCCCCACGCCAGGTAGCGCTAATCCTCGTGGATTTCAAAGGGGGCGCCGCCTTTGGTCCACTTGCCGACCTGCCCCATACCGTGGGAGTGCTCACCGATTTACAGCCGGGACACACCCGGCGGGCGCTCACCTCACTGCGGGCACAACTACGTGCGCGAGAAACACGTTTCGCGGCGGCAGGAGTACGTGATATCACCGAATTTCACCGCACCTACCCCGGCGAGGAACTCCCCCATATTGTTGTCGTGATTGACGAGTTTGCTGCCCTTGCTGATGACTATCCCGAAGTGCTGAACCAATTGGTACGGCTGGCTGCTCAGGGCCGCTCATTGGGGTTGCACCTCATTGCCGCCACCCAGCGTCCCGCCGGGGTGGTCGATGCAAAGATGCGGGCTAATATGCCGCTGCACGTTTGTTTTCGGGTGGCCAGCGCCGCCGATTCACACGACGTGCTCACCAGTAGTGCCGCCTTTGAGCTGGCGCCAATACCCGGGCGCTGCATTGTGGAAAGCCAGGGGCTGCGCGAAGTTCAAACCGCGTGGTGCGGACCGGTGGCCAACGTACGCGCGGCCGTAGCCCACATTACCGCGGCGTGGCAGGCCTTTGATGGCGCGCATCCGCAGCAACCGTGGACCGATGAGCTTCCGGTGCGCATTGGACCGGAGTGCGAGTGGTGGGGCGTTGCAGACCATCCTGAAACGCTCAGCCATGAGCCCTACCACCTGCCTGCCGGTGCGGTCGCGGTGATAGGGGGACGTAACAGCGGCAAAACAACAGCGCTGCGGGGCGCAGCACGCACCTTGAGGGCAACCCACGAGGTTGTGATGATTGCACATGACGCACTGGTTACCGGTGCCCTGGGGTGGATCCACCCGCGTGATGCCCATGGCACGCGTTTGTTTTTAGATGAGCTTAATGCCCATTGCGGCTATGCGGTTATTGTTGATGATGTTCACGAATGGCGGGCGAGTTGTGACCGGGCATTTGGGCCGGGCTGGACGAACGAGGCGATCGAAATGCTGATGCGCTCCACCTCGAATTTGGTGCTGAGTGCAGATGCATCAATTACCTCCTCGCGCTGGATGCATTCGATTGCAACGCGGCTGGTATTGGGTGGACTCGATCCCAGTGCCGCCTCGCTATTGGGAGTTCCAACGGATCAGTATCAGGTCGCCGCTCCGCCAGGCCGGGCGTGGGATTGTGCGGCGGGTGTGGCCATACAATTCGCGGCCCAAGCCCCGCCGCTACCAACAGCCGAACACTACCGGTGGTTATCTTTGCCGCCGCCAGCCCCTTTGGCAGCTGGTGATTTTGCACGCGCCTTACCGACCGCTGCGGTCTTTACCCCCAGCCCGCAACCGGTGATCGTCTGCGCTCAGCACCAAGAGCGGGCCATCCAGGTCGCCAATCGGCTGCAACGAGCCTGGCAGGCCGGTGGGACCGCTGCTGCGATCGTGGCCGCCGATAGCCTCGACCGGCATGATTCGGGAGATCGCAATGACCGCGCGCAGATTATTGTTGCCACCGCAGCACAGCTGACAGCCGCGTTCACCGGTCCGCTCGCTGAGCGCACCAGCACCGCGGCTCTGATCTTGGTCAATGCCGAGCACCTGCCCCGCACCCTGCGGCTGGGGGCACATATCCCCCCGTGGGTATTTGCACCTTCTCCGGCGCATAACACTCCCGGTGATGCCATGTGGATTGGTGACACCGCCCGGGCTATTCGCGTTGATATCGCCTCGCTCTAGTCGTCAAAATAGTCCGGTCGATCAGCAATATTAAGGTAGGTGCGCGTCGTGGAGGCGAGGGTGGCCCAAATC
>JAUNVN010000015.1:0-10104 GCA_030537655.1 Bowdeniella nasicola
TCAGTTTCAATGCCCCTTCCAACGCGACCGGGAAGCCGACGTGACGGCCAAGGAAAAGCACCGATGAGGTGTCAACCATCTGTTTGGCCACACGAATAATATCGTCTTCGGCATCAATGACCTGCTGAATTTTCGCTGGCATCTGACCGAGGAGGTCAAGTTCAGCACCGATTTCGTCAGCGAACATATTCCCGCGCAGCTGTGCCAAGTAGAGCCCCAAAATGTAGCAGGCGGTAATTTGGGCGAGGAAGGCTTTGGTTGACGCGACCGCCACTTCGGGGCCGGCGTGGGTGTAGAGCACCGCGTCGGCTTCCCGCGCGATAGTCGCACCGTGGGTATTTAAGATCCCCAGCACTTTCGCTCCCTGTTCGCGCGCATGACGAACCGCCATCAGTGTGTCCATCGTTTCGCCAGATTGGGAAATCGCGACGACCAGTGTTTTCTCGTTGACAATCGGATCGCGGTAGCGGAATTCGTGGGCGAGTTCGACCTCCACCGGGATGCGGCACCAATGTTCAATTGCGTATTTCGCAACGTGTCCCGCATAGGCTGCCGTCCCGCAGGCAATGACGATAATTTTGTCAACCGCCCGTAAGACTGCTTCGTCAATTCGCAACTCATCTAGCCGCAGATGCCCATCATCATCGAGCCGTCCCAGCAGGGTGTCGGCAACGGCGGCCGGTTGATCATGGATTTCTTTTTCCATAAACGTCCCAAAGCCGCCCTTTACTGCTGCTGACGCATCCCAGTCAACCGTGTAGGCCCGCGGGATGACCGGCTGGCCTTCGGTGTCACATACCCGAATGTCATCGGCTGTGATGGTCACGATCTGGTCGTCATCAACTTCTAATGCCCGGTTGGTTTCGGCGATAAAGGCGGCAACATCACTGCCCAGGAAGTTCTCGCCATCGCCCTGGCCAATCACCAGCGGTGAATTCCGCCTCGCCCCCACAATCACTCCGGGCACATCAACGTGGATGGCCAGTAATGTAAAGGCCCCCGACAGGCGTGCGCTCACCAGCCGCATCGCTTCGGTCAGGTCCCCACAGGTGTCATAGGCGCGTGCTAACAGGTGCGCGGCAACTTCGGTGTCAGTTTCACTTTGTAACGTGATGCCCTCGAGTTGCAGTTCGGTACGTAGCGCCGCGAAGTTTTCAATAATGCCGTTGTGGATCAGCGCGAGTTTGCCATCGGCGCTCACGTGCGGGTGCGCATTGGCATCACTGGGCACCCCGTGGGTCGCCCAGCGGGTGTGGCCGATGGCGCTGGTTCCACCCGCCAGTGGCCGCGCGGCAAGTTCAGCGATGAGGTTGTCGAGCTTGCCTGCTTTTTTCCGGACCTGTAGCTGGCCATCAGCGCTTCCAACCACGGCAATACCAGCCGAGTCGTAGCCGCGATATTCCAGGCGCTTCAATCCGTGCATCACAATATCTGCACCCCGCGTTGAGGCGGGAGCGGGACCAACATATCCTACGATTCCACACATATCCTTCACAATACTGGCTTGCTTTCTTCTGCGGGGGCCTGCCGCGCTGCGTGTTGGCGGCCAGTTGACGAGATTTTTCACTCGTATCTGCCCCCGGGGTGGCACATTTCGTGGAACGATATGACCGTGAAGGGCTCGCCATCATCTCCGTTTATTGAATTCACTCGCTCTCAGTGGGCAAAACTCTCCGCTGCCACTCCCCTGCCGCTATCTGCCAGTGATGTCCGGCGGCTGGCCGGTCTTGGTGACCCGATTGATTTACACGAAGTTGATACGGTCTACCGGCCGCTATCGCGATTACTGCAACTCTATGTCGCCGGTACGCGTGCCCTGCACGCCACGGTAGCCGGCTTTTTACCGACCGCTGCCAGACGCACTCCCTTTGTGATCGGGGTGGCCGGTTCAGTTGCGGTGGGGAAATCATCGACCTCACGGCTACTGCAAGCACTCTTACGCCGCTGGCCACAAACCCCACGGGTTACGCTTGTCACCACCGATGGGTTTCTCTATCCGAATGCGGTATTGGAAAAACGCGGATTGATGGAACGCAAAGGGTTTCCTGAATCCTATGATCGTCGCGCCTTATTGCGATTCATGCAAGAGGTTAAATCTGGACGCGAGGAAGTCACCGCGCCGGTATATTCACACCTGACCTACGATATTGTCCCTGGCGAACAGATCGTGGTCCACCAGCCCGATATTCTTATTGTCGAGGGGTTAAACGTGCTGCAGCCGGCACGCACCGGTGGCCGCAATTCGCTGGCAGTCTCGGATTTTTTTGACTTTTCCATCTATGTTGATGCGCGCGAAGCCGATATTAAACGCTGGTATGTCGAGCGGTTCTTAACATTGCGGAAAACAGCTTTTCAAGACCCAGACGCCTATTTCAATACCTATGCAGATCTTGATGACACGCAGGCACGTACTGTCGCCAGTGACATTTGGGAGCGCATCAACGCTCCTAATTTAGTGCACAATATTGCGCCAACGCGGGGTCGTGCCTCCCTGGTGTTAACCAAAAGTGCTGATCATGCGATCCACCGGTTGCGTCTGCGTAAGCTCTAAGCGGTCCTGGTGGGAGCCCCGGCACGGGCAATCAGGTCGGTAAATAGGGTGCGGGCCTTATCGCTTTCGTCATAAATCCGCTCCGGATGCCACTGCACCCCAATAAATGACCAGGTCGGATGCCAGGCCGCTTCCACCACCCCGTCGGGTGCGTGCGCCGCCACCCGTAATTCCCCGGGCTGTAAGATCGCCTGGTGGTGGAGTGAATTCACCCGCGCATAACCACCGATCAGTGCTCCCAGCGGGCTGTCCACATCGATGGTGACATCGTGACGCCAATCGTCATCACTGGCCAGTCCAGACTGTTTCGGGTGGCACAGGGAGCGCGGAATATCGGCGACAAGTGTTCCCCCAAGCGCCACGGCGCTCACCTGCAAACCACGGCAGATCGCCAAGGTGGGCAGGTTGCGGGCCTTAGCCAGGCGGGCCAAATTAATTTCACATTCGTCACGGTTTGCATCGTATTGTTCATCGGCAAAAGTGCGGGTGGATCCATAACGTGCCGGGGTGACATCATTGCCGCCGGCCAGGATCAGCCCGTCGAGCAGGTCAAGGTAGGCTGCGGCCTGTTGGGGCAGGGTATGGGGGATGAGGATTGGCAGTCCCCCAGCGCGTGCAACAGCGTGCTGATAGCTCGGTGAGGACGTATCGACGTCTTTGGGCACATCTAACTCATCGCGAAGCGTGCGCCGCCACGTGGTAATCCCGATAACCGGTCTGCTCATCGCGCCTCCTTTTGGGCCATAACGTATCAGCGCACTCCGACCGGTTTAGGTGGTGCTCACCTAGCGATACGACAGGTTAGTTATCGTTGGTGAATGCTTCGGCTGCCCGCTCCCCGCGCCGCTCTAAAATCCGGGCGTAAATCCGCTTCAAAATGAAATCGAGGATCAAGCCAATGACCACCCCGCCGCTCACCCCAAGCAGCACTCCCAGCAGCGGCATATCTTTGAGAACATGGCCAAACGCGAGTCCGAGCGCGACGGAGTAGCACGCCCAAAAAATTGCGGCAAGCACATCGATGACAATGAAAAAGAACCTGGGGAAACCAACCGCACCGGCCGTGACATTCACCGCAACACGTCCCACCGGGATGAAACGTGCCGACATGATGAACACGGTTGCGCGTGATTTCAGGGCACGTTCGGCCCACTCAAGGATCCGGGCGGCTTTTTCTCCGCGCAGCACCGGAATTTTATCAATCGGTAAATACCGTCCGATGTGGAAGGCAATGAGATCGCCAACAAATGCGCCGGCTGCCGCTGCCAGGATGAGGAATCCCAGGTGGGCACCCGCACCGGAGACTGACAGCACCGCCGCGGCTATGACGATAGATTCGCTGGGGATCGGCGGGAAAAATCCGTCGATAATGGTGAATAGGAAGATCACCAATAAAATCCATGGCGTGTCGACAAGCGCGAGTACATCGTCTTGCAGATGCAAGAACCACTCCATCATTGCCTGCTTTCAGCCTCACCTGTCAGTCTAATGTCAGTCGCTCCTTGACCACATCGGCAAGTCGCAGCGCGACCCCATCGGCCTGTTCTTGGGTGGCGGCCTCAACCATCACGCGTACGACCGGTTCGGTACCCGATGGGCGCAGTAATACCCGGCCGGTATCACCGAGGAATTCTTCTGCTGAGGCAACTGCTTCACCTACCCCTTCGTCGTCATTAGCCCGCAGTTTGTCGACCCCTTTAACGTTAATGAGGGTTTGCGGCAGACGTTTGACCACCCCGGCAAGTTCGGCAAGGGAGTGGTCACTGGCCGCAACTTTCGAGGCGAGCATTAGGGCGGTCAGTAGCCCATCGCCGGTGGTGGCATAGTTCGCGTTAATAATGTGACCGGACTGTTCACCGCCAAGGACATAGCCCCCAGCACGCATCGCTTCGAGGACGTAGCGGTCCCCAACTTGGGTTTGCAGCGTTTCAATCCCGTGCTCACGCATCGCCAGAAGTAATCCAAGATTCGACATCACCGTGACCACGAGGAGATCGTGAGCTAGTTCGCCGCGCTGGTGCATATCAATGGCGAGTAATCCCATAATCTGGTCGCCGTCGACCATATTGCCATTGGCATCGACCGCCAAGCAGCGATCAGCATCCCCATCGAAGGCCACCCCCATGGCCGCATCAGCAGCCACGGTAACGGCCTGGAGGGTTTCGGGATGGGTGGAGCCGCAATCGGCATTGATATTCGTCCCATCGGGTGATGCATTAATCACCACGACATCGGCGCCCGCTTCACGCAGCGCCAGTGGAGCCACATCACTGGCGGCGCCGTTGGCGCAATCAATGGCGATCCGTAGTCCAGCCAGCGGTTCTTTTACCGCCTGTAATAGGTGGTCGATATACACCCGATCAGCGGTAACGTCATCCTTACCGATCCGCCCGACATTTTCCCCAATGGGTCGTTCCCATGACGATCCCAGCAGCGCGGCAATCTCATCTTCAATTGCGTCATCAAGCTTGTAGCCGCCGTGGGCAAAAAATTTGATGCCGTTATCTTGCATCGGGTTGTGCGAGGCGGACACCACCACCCCTAAATCAACTGCGGTTGCCGCGGTCATATGGGCGATCGCCGGGGTGGGCAGAGTTCCCACCCGGGTGACATCCACACCGGCCGATGCCATCCCCGCTGCAAGTGCGGAGACAATAAATTCACCTGACACGCGCGTATCGCGTCCGATCACGGCCGTTGGCCGACCGGTGGTATTACGCGCCAATACGCGTGCTGCCGCCACACCGAGCCCGAGAGCCAGCTCGGGAGTGATATCTCGATTTGCGAGGCCTCGCACCCCGTCAGTTCCAAACAGTCGCGCCACGATAGTCCTTTCATCGGCTCGCCAATAATTGTGCCACGCGCAGCGCCGCAGTGGGGCTGAAGTGTGGGTGCGGATAGGGAAAACCCGCAGCCGAAGCTGCGGGTTTTCCCAACGTGTGGCCAAACGGGTTAGCGCTTGGAGTATTGCGGAGCCTTGCGGGCCTTCTTCAGCCCTGCCTTCTTCCGCTCGGTCGCGCGTGCATCGCGGGTGAGGAAACCGGCCTTCTTCAGTGCGGGGCGGTTGGCCTCACGGTCGATTTCGTTCAGTGCACGGGCAATCCCGAGTCGTAACGCTCCGGCCTGTCCGGATGAGCCCCCGCCGTTAATGCGGGCGATCACGTCAAAACGGCCTTCAATGTCGAGTAGTTCGAAGGGAGCGTTGACCAGCTGCTGGTGCAGCTTGTTGGGAAAGTAGTCATCCAGGGTGCGACCGTTAATGGTCCAGTCACCCGACCCGGGCAAAAGCCGCACACGTGCAACGGCACGTTTACGACGCCCGAGGGCCTGACCGGGGGCGGTTGCCGAAGCGCCCGCACCGGTGTTGACCTGTTCGGTCTCTGATGTGTAGGTGCTGGGAATATCCTCATCCAGCTCGATATCTGCGGTGGTCTCAGCCACTGTTCTCCTCAAGATTTTCCTGTGTCCCGACCCGTGTGGGCTTACTGGGCCACCTTGTCGAACGTGAACGGCTCGGGCTGCTGTGCGGCATGCGGATGTTCGCTGCCGGCATAGACCTTCAGCTTGCGCATCTGCGCGCGACCGAGCTTGGTTTTCGGAATCATGCCCCGAATTGCCTTTTCAACGGCACGCTCAGGGTATTTCGCCAACAGTTCACCGTAGGTGGTGACCTTCAAGCCACCGGGGAACCCGGAGTGACGGTAGGCCTTTTTCTGTTCCAGCTTCGCGCCGGTCAGTGCCACCTTGTCGGCGTTGATAATAATGACAAAATCACCCGTATCAACATGGGGGGTGTAGGTCGGCTTGTGCTTCCCACGGAGCAAACGGGCGGCCTGGGCTGCCAGGCGTCCGAGGACCACATCGGTGGCATCGATAATGTGCCACTTCTTGTCGATATCCCCGGGCTTTGGAGTGTACGTACGCACGGACTCTGCCTTCGTTTCGTCTTGGTGCGGTCTCAACGGGTGGCGGGGTGCGTAGCGGGCACCAGCAGCGCCTAATCTCGTTACAAGATCCGCGTGGTTTGGTCATAACATGTAGGCAACGCGCACTCGGCGAGTGGGAGGCACCGAGACAGGTTGCACAACAATCACTTAGGTTATCGCGCACACCTGCACCCGTCAAAGCCGCATCCCACCGTGTGGTGCGCTCCACACTCACGGTGTGGGGGCTGCACCCCGCAATCGGGCATATCTGCCACTGCGGTCCACTTTGGTGAGACAATGGAGCCATGTTCACCGACGATGATGAAAAAGATCCGCCACTGCGCAGCTACCTCGGTCGCGATACGGATCTGGCTTCGCGCCTGAGTGAAGAAGAGCCCGAGGTGAGCGGCGCGCGCGATATTCCCTATGACCGTGCTGAAGGGGCGGTTGGCCAACTCGTGGCCGAACCTGATGATGACGGCCCCGAAGATGAGGTGGGCGAAGAACAGTCCATCTTCGCGACCGCTAGCGGCAAACCGCGCCGTGATGCGGCACCGGAAGAATCGGCCATGTTTTTGCAGCAGGCCAATGACCAAACCGAATGGTTTGACGATGATGATCTCGATTCCGGTGACGAAGACGACGATGAGACCCCCCGCCGGGACGATTCGGCAGCCGAGTTCGCTTTCGATGAGGAAGAAGAAGACGAACTAGCTTAATCACGCCCGCGCGCACGGGTTCGCACCCGCCGTGCGCGCGCTGCTTGGGTGCCATAGGCCTCAGCTTCCGGGTAGTCCACGCCCATGAGCGTCAATCCGTGAGCGGGGGCCACAGCCGCTGCTTTGGAGCGATCACGACTCATGAGCACCTCTTCCATCCATGGCACCGGTCGGCGCTGTGTTCCCACAGCTACCAAACATCCCACAATGGAACGCACCATCGAGTGACAAAACGCATCGGCGCTCACATCGATGGCAATGACCCCCTCGGCATCTCGCGTCACATCAACCTGGGTGAGGCGACGGATGGTTGATGATTCGGTTGGTGCCCTCTTCGCTCGCGGTTTACACAGCGCCGCGAAATCCCACTCCCCGAGAAGTACCGCGCCAGCTGCACGCATCTGCGCTAGCTCCATGTGGCGATATACCCACCAGGTGAAGTGGCGGGTGCGGGGATCAAAGGGGGCGTGCATATCGGCGATCCGGTAGCGGTAGTGGCGCGCAAGCGCAGAAAATCGCGCATCAAAATCTGGCGGCACCCGCCGCGCGGAATACACCACAATATCGCTGTGGCGGCGCACCCCTGACCCGCGAGCCAAATACCCCGCGAGTTTCGCGACCAATGCTTCGTGCGGATCGCGGTCGTGGTGGCCGCGCAGCGCGAGATAGTTGGCGGCGGGCAGGTCAAAGTGGGCGACCTGTCCCCTGGCGTGCACCCCCGCGTCGGTACGGCCCGCAACGGTGAGCTGAACCCGGTGGCGCACAACTGCTGCGAGGGCATCTTCGAGGACTCCCTGAACACTACGCAGCTGAGGCTGGCGGGCCCAGCCGTGAAAATCGCTACCGTCATAGGCGATATCGAGGCGGATACGTACATCAGTCACACACAGTAATCTACCCTCGGTACGATACGGTTGGCCCATGGCCCAATCAACGACCCTTGCGATTGATTGCGGAGGGGGCGGTATTAAAGCTTCGGTGCTCGGTGATGATGGCGTCATGCACGCCCAGCCGGTCCGCACCGTCACCCCCTATCCGCTCTCCCCTGCGCGGCTCGTGACTATTATTTGCGAACTTGCCGATCAGTTACCCCCAGCGGCACGTCTGACCGTGGGAATGCCCGGGATGATCCGCCGCGGCGTGGTGGTCTACACACCGCACTACATTTGCAAAGCTGGACCTCGTACCCGCATCGATCCGGCGCTGGAAACCGCCTGGAGTGGATTTGATATCCAAACGGCACTCACCGAAGCACTCAACGTGCCGGCACTGGTGCTCAACGATGCGGAAGTCCATGCCTGCGGTGTCGTGATCGGAACGGGGTTGGAAGTGGTCCTCACCTTGGGAACCGGGGTGGGCAATGCGATCTTTGATGCGGGTGTGCTCCAGGCCCACGCAGAGCTGTCTGCTGCCCCACTGAAATGGGGGTTAACCTATGACGACTACCTGGGGGAACATGAACGCCTCCGGCTCGGCGATGCCCACTGGTCACGGCGGGTACGTCAGGTAGTTGAAGCTCTCGAACCGGTCTTTCACTGGGACCGATTGTATTTGGGTGGCGGGAATGCCCGCCGGATCACCCCGACCAATGCGGCACGGCTCGGGCGCAAAACGATGATTATTCCCAATGCTGCCGGTATTAGCGGTGGGGTACGTGCCTGGCAGTTATGCAACCAGCCCGCATCGAGTCACCTCAATGCGGGCTGTGAAACGTAATCGCGATCTTAGGCGTCTTCGCCTGCGGTATCGTTTGTTGCGTTTTCCTCTTCGGCTTCGGTCGCTTCAGCTTCGTCTGCCTCTTCGGCTGCTGCAGCTTCCTTAGCTTCGTTGGCCTTCGCTTTAGCCGATTCGGCTTCGGTGACGACCTGCTGCTTGGGTGAGTATTCTTCTGTCACCAGCGAAAGCAGTACCATCGGGGCGTTATCGCCCTTGCGGTTGCCGAGCTTGACGATCCGGGTGTACCCACCGGGACGGGCGGCAAAGGTCGGTGCCAGCTCTTCAAAGAGCTTGGCCACGATGTCTTTGCGTCGGATCGTGGTCATGACCTTGCGGCGGGCGTGCAGATCACCGCGCTTAGCCAAGGTGATGAGCCGCTCCACCACCGGACGCACGCGCTTCGCGCGGGTTTCGGTGGTGCGAATCTGCTCGTGCTCAAACAGCGACGTCGCCAGGTTCGCGAGCATCAGCTTTTCGTGTGAGGGCGACCCGCCCAGACGGGGTCCCTTTGCGGGAGTAGGCATAATTGGTCCTTTTCTTATTCGTTAGAGCTCGTCGCTAAAGTGCAGGCCATCAAAGTTGGGGTCCTCATTATCCCCAAAGTCACTGGCCACATCCTTCAGCGTGAGTCCAAAGCCCATCAGTTTTTGTTCGATCTCATCTATCGACTTCTTCCCGAAGTTACGAATATCGAGGAGATCTTCACGTGAGCGCGCCACCAACTGGCCGAGCGTGTGAATCCCTTCACGCTTGAGGCAGTTGAACGAACGGGCTTGCAACTCGAGGTCTTCGATCGGCAGTGCCAGATCCTGGGCGAGTGCCTGATCGGTGGGCGAAGGACCGATTTCGACGCCTTCGGCTTCCACATTCAGTTCGCGCGCCAAACCGAAGAGTTCCACCAGGGTTTTGCCGGCAGAAGCAAGCGCATCACGCGGCTGCATTGAGGGTTTTGTTTCCACATCCACAATCAGCCGATCAAAGTCGGTGCGCTGTTCCACACGGGTGGCTTCAACCTTGTAGGTCACCTTCATCACCGGGGAGTAGATGGAGTCAACCGGGATGCGCCCAATTTCGGCATCCTCAGATTTATTCATCGCGGCGGTCACGTAGCCGCGGCCGCGCTCCACGGTGAGTTCAATTTCGAGCTTACCCTTGGCGTTAATGGTGGCGATATGCAGGTCGGGGTTGTGGA
>JAUNVN010000015.1:10114-17819 GCA_030537655.1 Bowdeniella nasicola
CATCACGACAGGTTCGTCATGGTCAGAAGAGACCACCAGATTTTTGATATTCAAAATAATTTCGGTGACGTCTTCTTTAATTCCCGGAATGGTCGAAAATTCGTGTAACACTCCGTCAATCCGGATTGAGGTCACACTGGCACCTGGAATCGAGGACAGCAAAGTCCTGCGAAGCGAGTTACCTAAGGTGTAACCGAAACCCGGCTCAAGTGGTTCGATAACGAAGCGTGAACGGTAATCGCTCACGATCTTCTCGGTCAGCGTGGGACGCTGGGAAATGAGCACTTGGCAATCCTTTCAGCCGGCATCCGCTATATGACGCCGTGCGGGTGAACGGGGAGTTGTCCAACTGTGTGCTTTGGCAGTTGGGGTGGGGAGTGTCTCAGACGCGACGACGTTTGGGAGGACGGCAGCCATTATGGGCATGGGGCGTCACGTCGGCAATTGAGGAAACCTCCAGACCGGTGGCCTGCAGGGAACGAATCGCGGTTTCACGTCCGGAGCCGGGGCCCTTGACGAAAACATCCACTTTTTTCATACCGTGTTCCTGGGCGCGACGGGCAGCTGCTTCAGCGGCCATCTGCGCGGCGAACGGCGTGGATTTACGTGAGCCTTTAAAGCCCACCTGACCGGATGAGGCCCACGCAATCACCGCACCGTCGGGGTCGGTAATCGACACGATGGTGTTGTTGAACGTGGACTTAATGTAGGCATTGCCTTGAATAATATTCTTGCGATCCTTGCGGCGGCCTTTGCGTGCCGTCGCGGTGCGTTGCTTGGGAGGCATAAGTGTGAATTTCTCCAGAGGTCATCGGACCGGATTTACATCCGGACTACGGTTTATTAGCGGGTTTTCTTCTTACCGGCGACGGTGCGCTTGGGGCCCTTGCGGGTACGCGCATTAGTCTTGGTGCGCTGGCCATGCACCGGCAGGCCGCGACGGTGGCGCAAACCTTGGTAGCAGCCAATTTCGACCTTGCGGCGAATGTCGGCAGCAACCTCACGGCGAAGGTCGCCTTCTACCTTGTAGTTCGCTTCAATGTAGTCACGCAGGGCGACAAGATCGTCTTCCTGCATATCCTTTACGCGCAGGTCGGGGGAAACCCCGGTGGCCTGCAACGCTTCCTGCGCGCGGGTACGCCCCACGCCATAAATGTAGGTCAGCGCAACCTCGAGCCGCTTTTCGCGGGGGAGATCAACGCCTGCTAGACGTGCCACTGATCAGTCTCCTGACTGTTGAACCGGAGGTCTTCCCCACCAGCCTCCCGCGGGATTGCGAGCCCCGGCCTCCGGACCGAGGGTTGCACTGTTCGTGCTGCTGGAAGGGTTGGCCCAAAGGGCCGTCGTCACTTAACCTTGGCGTTGCTTGTGACGAACGTTGTCGCAAATGACCATGACGCGACCGTGCCGGCGAATCACCTTGCACTTGTCACAGATCTTCTTGACGCTCGGCTTGACCTTCATCTGTTTTCCTCCGCCACACCTGGGTGTGACTCATAGTTACTTGTAGCGGTAAACGATCCGACCACGCGAGAGGTCGTAGGGGCTGAGCTCAACGACAACGCGGTCTTCGGGCAAAATACGGATATAGTGCTGGCGCATCTTGCCTGAGATACGTGCCAGCACAATGTGTTTATTATCCAGTTCCACCCGGAACATCGCGTTGGGGTGCGCCTCGACGACGGTACCCTCAACTTCGATCACGCCGTCCTTTTTTGCCATGCTTTCTCGCCCTACTCCTTTAACTCGCGGAACGCCAGTTGGCGTTAACATTCCCCGCGCCCTGAAAAAGGGCGCGTGAATGCACGTCCAGCTGCCCATCTTATGCTAAATTCGCGCACTTGGAAACTTTTCGTGCGCGTGAAGCTGCCCACCTTTTGCCCCTAGGCCAGCTCGGCAATCGTGATTCCGCGCTTCGCAAGCTCCGCTGCTCCCCCATCGGCAGCGGTTAGGACCCGTACGGTTCCATCGATAATTGCCACGGCATGTTCCCAGTGCGCAGCGGGCGAACCATCGGTCGTCACGACGGTCCACTCATCATCAAGAGTGCGGTTTTCTGCCTGACCGAGGGTGAGCATGGGTTCTACGCAAAGAGCCATCCCATCTTTGATCTTCGGTTGGCGACCTGCAACTCGATAGTTTGGCACATCGGGAACCTGGTGCATCGCAGTACCGATCCCATGGCCGACATATTCGGTGACTATATCGAGCGGTGCGCCGTTGATGGGATTGCACGCGACGACATCTTCCACCGCGGCGCCAACCACTCCCACATCGCGCGCACCCGCCAGGGCGGCAATCCCCGCCCACATGGCCTCACGAGTAATGTCACTGAGTTGGCGCACCTCAGGGCGAACATTTCCCACCAGGAAGGTGCGTGCACTATCACCGTGCCACCGGCGCCCGCGGGTACCGGCAATTGAACACCCACAGTCCACCGAGAGCACATCACCATCAGCTAAAAACCGTTGTGACGTGGGGATTCCGTGGACAATCTCGTCATTAATGGAGGTGCAGATCGTCGCGGGAAAACCATAGTAACCTTTAAAGTTCGGTTTCGCGCCGGCTTGACGGCAGGTTCGTTCGGCGATCGCATCGAGTTCGGCGGTGGAAATTCCTACCTCAACGGCCTGACTGACCGCATCGAGCATCTGGCAGACAATCGCTCCGGCTTCGGCCATCGCCGCAAGCTCGGAGCGTGTCTTTATCTCGGGACGGGGACCGAAGATCACAGGCGAGATACCGCCTCGCGGATTCGCGTGGCAATCTCGTCAATTGAACCCGTGCCATCAATGGTGATGAGCTGCCCGCGTTGACGATACTTATCGGCCACTGGTGCAGTCTGTTCATGGTAGACGGCCAGACGGTTGCGGATGACGTCTTCGGTGTCATCACTGCGACCGGATTCAGCGCCACGTTTGACCAGCCGGTCAACCAGTTCCTCATCGGGAACCTGCAGTTCGATTACAGCAGAGAGCCCCTCTTCGCCAAGGAGGTCATCAAGGGAGTCAATCTGCGCCAGAGTGCGCGGGAATCCATCCAAAAGGAAACCGTTGTGCACATCTTTTGCTTCCAGCCGCTCGCGTAACATCCCGACGGTGACTTCATCAGGTACCAGGGCGCCGCGCGAAATATAGGAGGCCGCCAGGTGACCGAGTTCGGAGCCCTCGGACATGTGGGAGCGGAAGAGATCTCCGGTGGAGATGGTCGGAATATTCAGATCGGTTGCAAGTTTTTCAGCCTGGGTGCCCTTACCGGCGCCGGGAGGGCCGAAAATAACCAGACGGGTACTCATGACAAGAATCCTTCGTAGTGCCGCTGTTGGAGTTGTGAATCAATATCCTTCACGGTCTGGAGTGCCACACCCACCAAAATCATGATGGAGGTGCCACCCCAGGGCATTGCACCTTGCAGATGCATGATCGCGAAGATGATTTCGGGGATTAACGCCACGACCGCGAGGTAGAGCGCACCGGGTGCGGTAATGCGGGTCATAACGTAGTTCAGGTAGTCCGCGGTCGGTTTACCCGCGCGGATGGAGGGAATGAAACCGCCGTAGCGTTTCATATTGTCTGCGGTATCTTCGGGGTTAAAGGTGATCGCCGTGTAGAAGAAGGCGAAGAAGATAGTCAGCACCGTATAGATCGCAATTCTCAGCGGATGTCCGGCAGCGAAGTAGTGATTCATCCAGATCGCCCACCCGGCCTGCTGGTTAAAGCTCGCCGCAAGTGCTGGCAGCTGCATAATTGAGGACGCGAAGATCACCGGGATCACCCCGGCAAGGTTAATCTTCAACGGAATGTAGGTTGACGAACCGCCATATAGGCGTCGGCCGACCATCCGTTTCGCATATTGCACCGGGATGCGCCGCTGACACTGTTCAACAAAGACAACCGCGAGGGTAATCACGAGAATAATTGCAACGATCAGCGCAAATTTTGCGATCCCGCTTTCCAGGCCAAGCACCGCGATCAAACCCGTGGGGAACGAAGCAGCAATGGAGGTGAAGATCAGCAGTGACATCCCGTTGCCGATGCCCTTTTCAGTGATCAATTCACCCAACCACATGATCAAGCCCGTACCGGCGGTCATCGTGATGATGGCCAGCAGCAAGCTCAGTGGTGTTGAGTTGGGTAGCGGACTGACAGCGCACTGGGGGAACAGCGCCCCACGCGCAGCTGAAGTCACCATCACCGTCGATTGTAAAACTCCAAGGAAAATGGTCAGGTAGCGGGTGTACTGGGTAAGTTTCGCCTGTCCGGTCTGGCCTTCTTTATGCAGCTCCTCAAAGCGAGGGATCACCACGCGCATCAGCTGGACGATAATCGAGGCGGTAATGTAGGGCATAATCCCAAGGGCGAAGACGGACAGCTGTAACAGCCCGCCACCACTAAAGAGATTCACCAGTCCGAGGAAACCCGATTCAGCTCCCGCGACACACTGTTGCACATTCGCATAGTCCACCCCGGGAGCCGGCACGAATGAGCCGAAGCGGAAGACCGCCATAATCATCAGGGTAAACAGTAGCTTCTTGCGCAGGTCAGGCGTGCGAAACGCCTGTGCGAATGCTGTGAGCACTCGGGCCTCCCAGAAATACGTACCGCACCATCGGTGCGACATGGTCTCAATGATCCACCGCGCACAGCGCGTGAATGTGGATTGTCGTTACTTGAGTTTACGTGGTTTTTTGTTCCGGTGTGAAAGCGCCCCCGAACCAGCCGGTCCGGGGGCGCTTTACCTTAGATGGCGGTAAGAGAACCGCCGGCTTTCTCGATCTTTTCCTTCGCGGAAGCTGACCAGGCATTCGCAGTGATATTCAGCGCCACCGAAATGTCGCCATCACCGAGAATCTTCACCGGTTGCTTGGCGCGAACCGCGCCCTTGGCCACCAGCGCTGCAACATCCACATCTCCCCCATCGGGGAAGAGTTCTTGCAGATCGTTGAGGTTGACAACCTGGTATCGCACCTTGTTCGGATTGGTAAAGCCGCGCAGCTTCGGTAGGCGCATATGCAGTGGCATCTGGCCGCCCTCGAAGCCTGCTGGAACCTGGTAGCGGGCCTTGGTGCCCTTGGTTCCACGCCCGGCAGTTTTACCCTTGGATGCTTCACCACGGCCGACACGAGTCTTGGATTTGCGCGACCCTGGTGCCGGGCGCAGGTCATGGATTTTCAGCACGTCATCACGTTCTTCTGCCATGCCTACTTCACCTCCTGCACATCTACGAGGTGGTCAACAACGCGGATCTGGCCGCGAACGGCCGAGTTATCCTGCCGCACAACGTGCTGACCGATTTTCCGCAGCCCCAACGCGCGCATCGTCGCGCGCTGTTTCTGCGTTCCGCCAATGACGGATTTCTTCTGCGTGATTTTCAACTCTGCCATTACGCACCTGCCTCATTTGCCTCGGCTTCGGCACGCGCACGTTCCTTGCCTTCAGCAGCGCGGCGGAGCATCACGGTGGGTGCAACGCGTTCCAGCGGCAGACCGCGGCGTGCTGCCACAGCTTCCGGCTGTTCCAACTGCTTGAGGGCCGTCACCGTGGCTCGCACGATATTGATCGCGTTTTGCGAACCGAGTGACTTCGAAAGGATGTCGTGAATACCGGCGCATTCCAGTACGGCGCGCACCGGGCCACCGGCGATAACACCGGTACCGGGAGCCGCCGGGCGCAGCAGGACAACACCTGCGGCATCTTCGCCCTGCACGGCATGCGGAATGGTTTTGGCAATACGCGGAACGGTGAAGAAATTCTTCTTCGCTTCTTCCACGCCCTTGGCAATCGCGGCGGGAACTTCCTTCGCTTTGCCGTATCCCACACCAACGGTGCCGTCTTCATCTCCGACGACGACCAGGGCGGTAAAGGCGAAGCGGCGTCCACCCTTGACGACCTTGGCCACCCGGTTGATGTTGATGACACGTTCGGTGAATTGATTTCGATCATCGCCACCGCGGCGGTTATCGCGACGGTCGTCGCGGCCACGGCGGCCCTGTTTGCGCTCGCGTCCCTGTTCGGCGGAAGACGAGCCGGTCCGATTTCGCTGCTCTGCAGCCATGGATAATCCCTTGCTCTCTTTACTCTCGCTGATTACAGGTCCAAGCCGGCTTCGCGGGCACCATCAGCGACGGCGGCCACACGGCCGTGATACTTGTTGCCTCCACGGTCAAAGACGACATTGGTAATGCCTGCCTCTTTGCCTCGCTGACCAAGCAGTTCGCCAACTTTGCGCGCCTTGTCAACTTTGGAGCCGTCCATTGCTCGCAGGTCTGCTTCCATCGTGGATGCCGTTGCCAGGGTGTGCCCGGCACGATCATCAACGAGGGAGGCCACCATATGGCGAGCTGAGCGCACCACCACCAGGCGGGGGCGCTGCGGGGTACCAGCCACGCCTTTACGCACACGCTGGTGGCGACGCTTGCGGGCGATCGCCTTGCCCTTGCCCTGAAGTTTTGCGGACATGGGTTACTTACCAGCCTTTCCTGCCTTGCGACGAACCTGTTCGTCTTTGTAACGCACACCCTTACCCTTATACGGTTCAGGCTTACGCAACTTACGAATATTCGCCGCGGTTTCACCAACCAACTGCTTGGAAATACCCGAAACCGTCAGTTTGGTCGGGCCTTCCACCGTGAAGGTGATGCCCTCGGGTGCCTTGACCGCAATTGGGTGTGAAAAGCCCAGAGCGAGCTCCAGGTCCTGGCCCTTGGCGGTCACACGGTAACCGGTGCCGACAATTTCCAGTTTCTTTTCATAGCCCTTGGTAACGCCTTCAACCATATTGGCCACGAGCGTGCGGGTCAGGCCGTGCATCGAACGTGATTCACGTTCATCGTTGGGACGTGAGACCTGCAGGGCACCATCGTCGTTTTTCTCTACCGTGATCGGGGCGGGAATCTTCTGGGTGAGGGTGCCTTTCGGGCCCTTCACTTCGAGCATGTCGCCATCGATCGTGATATCCACTCCGGAAGGAACCGGAACGGGTACTTTGCCAATACGTGACATACCGTCTCCTTTCCGGTTACCAGACGTAGGCCAGCACTTCGCCGCCTACGCCCTTGGATTCAGCCTCGCGGTCGGTAAGAAGACCTGAGGACGTGGACAAAATTGCAACACCGAGTCCGCCTAAAACCTTGGGCAGTTTCGTGGACTTGGCATACACGCGCAGCCCGGGTTTGGACACGCGCTTAACTCCCGCCAAGGCACGCTGACGGTCGGCGCCGTATTTCAGCTCGAGAATCAGGTTCTTCCCGACACGAGCGTCTTCGGCCGACCAACCGGCAATGTAGCCTTCGGTGGTGAGAATCTCGGCGATATTCGCCTTGAGTTTTGAATACGGCATTGACACCGTATCGTGGTACGCCGAGTTGGCGTTACGCAGACGGGTAAGCATGTCTGCGATCGGATCTGTCATAGTCATTCGCTGGGCCTTCGCCCTTCCTCGCTGTGGTTTCCCCTGTGGGACCTACGGCGTAGTTGTTACCAGCTGCTCTTTGTTACGCCCGGGAGCTGTCCGGCGAGAGCCATCTCGCGCAGGCAGATCCGGCACAGGCCGAACTTGCGGTACACCGAGTGCGGACGTCCGCACTTTTGGCACCGGGTGTAGGCTCGCACGCCGAACTTCGGCTTGCGAGAGGCCTTGACTTTCTGTGATGTCTTTGCCATCTCGTCAGTTCTCCTTAAACGGGAAGCCGAGGCGGCGCAGCAGC
>JAUNVN010000225.1 GCA_030537655.1 Bowdeniella nasicola
GTTGGTTGACATCGATGGCCCCCTCTCGGCCCGTGGAACGACAATCTTTGTGCCACACCTACAATTTTACTCACGTGAGTCAGTTGGCTTTTCCTTCCCGCACTGCCTCATTGCCCCTTAGAGTAGCTAACGTGAGTGATCAGGTGAAGGATACGAGCAGTGCAGCAAAGGCGCGCCAACTGGCTGAAAAGCGCGCTGAGCGTCAGCGATTCGCGGAACTTGCCGCGGCGAAACAGTCCGCACGTGGGAAAGGTTCAGCACGCGAACGGATCGCCTTGCTGCTCGATGAAGACTCATTTGTGGAACTCGATGCGTTTGCCACCCATCGCTGCCATCAGTTTGGGATGGAGGAAAAGCAGCCTCCCGGAGATGGCGTCGTGGTTGGGTACGGCACGATCGATGGCAGAAATGTGGCAGTGTGGTCACAAGATTTTTCTGCCTTTGGCGGCTCTTTAGGAGAGGTACACGGCCAGAAAATCACCAAAGTGATGGATCTGGCCGCCAAAAATGGGATGCCCTGTATCGGCATTTCTGATGGCGGTGGCGCCCGGATTCAAGAAGGGGTTGCCTCGCTGGTGCAGTTTGCCGAAATATTTCGTCGCAATGTTGCTGCCTCGGGAGTGGTTCCTCAAATTTCGCTGATTATGGGACCGAGTGCGGGCGGGGCAGTGTATTCGCCGGCCCTTACCGACTTTACGATCATGGTGGAAGATACCTCCCACATGTTCATTACCGGCCCGGATGTGATCCGGGCTGTGACGGGTGAAGATGTGGGTTTCGATGAACTCGGCGGTGCCATCACCCACACCTCACGCAGTGGGGTCGCACATTTTCGCGCAAGCGATGAATCCGACGCGATGGATGTGGTACGCGAACTGCTCACCTATCTGCCACCCAATAATCTCACGCCCGCACCGGTGTGGCCCGTTGAGGTGAGCGAGGAACTCACCGATACCGACCTTGCGCTCGATACCATCATTCCCGATTCTGATTCATTGCCCTATGACATCACCGAGGTGATTGCGGCGGTAGTAGATGACGGCGAAATGCTGCAGGTTCACGAAGATTTCGCGACAAATATTGTCTGTGCCTTCGCCCATATCGAAGGTGGCGCGGTTGGGATCGTTGCAAACCAGCCTGCCGCAATGGCGGGTACTCTCGATATTGACGCGGCGGAAAAAGCGGCACGGTTTGTGCGCACCTGTGATGCTTTCAACCTGCCGGTCCTCACCTTTGTTGATGTTCCCGGGTTCCTGCCGGGCACCGACCAGGAGTGGAACGGAATCATCCGCCGCGGAGCGAAACTCATTTACGCCTATGCCGATGCGAGCGTACCGCTGGTGACAGTCATTACGCGGAAAGCCTACGGTGGTGCCTATATTGTCATGGGTTCGAAATTACTCGGTGCCGATATTAACCTCGCCTGGCCCACCGCCCAGATTGCGGTGATGGGAGCTGACGGGGCAGTCAATATCGTCCACCGCAAAGATCTGAGTGCCGTTGCGGCACAAGGCGGTGATGTTGCTGCGCGTCGCGCTGAACTTATTACCGCATACGAACAGGCGCTCATCAACCCGTGGGAGGCAGCTGCACGTGGCTTTATCGATGCTGTCATCGATCCGAGTGAAACGCGCCTTGAAGTGACCAAGGCCTTGCGGATGCTGCGCACGAAGCGCGTGGCCCGCCCCGATCGAAAACACGGAAATATCCCCCTGTAAGGACGTTGCGATGCCGGAAGTACCTGATCTGCACATTGTCGCCGGTACTCCAGAAGCCGATGAGATTGCGGCTCTGGTTGCCGGACTGCACAATCTCGCTGCCTCCCTGGGGCCATGTCAGCCGGCACAGGGAGCCGAAAGTGAATGGCAACGCCGCGCTCGCCCAGCAGTTCGCGGATACGGGTTACATTGCGATGCATGGCTGTGGAGTGCCCGATAGGGCACACCTTGATTTTCTTCCACACGTGTTCCAGGTAACATGGGGATCGTGACGAATGTAGACAATCCCCGGAACCGCACCCGTGTTGACGAACTGGCTGAAAACTATGTCGCTGACCTGGTGAAACTGCAACCCACCGCAGCCACCGCGATGGGAATTGGTGGCTATGATGACCAGTTGCCAGATTATTCACCCGATGGGCTTGCTCAGCACGCCCAGCTGCGTCAACGGACCTTAGCCGAGATTAATGCCGCACCGATTGCAGACGATATTGACCGCGTGACCGTCGCGGCAATGAATGAGCGCCTGGGGATTGAACAGGAGCTTTACGACGCCGGTGAATTCCATCGTGAGCTCAATGTGATTGACTGCCCGGCCCAAGAACTCCGTGAAGTTTTCACGCTGATGCCAACTGAGACGATCG
>JAUNVN010000226.1 GCA_030537655.1 Bowdeniella nasicola
CACGACGAGCGGAGGTAATGGAGATTACCTGCTGCGCTTTTGTACCCATACCTGCAGGTTATCGCTTCTGTTTGGTTCCTGCCTACAAAGTGCCCACCAAGAAAACACGATACGGTCAAAGAGATGAATACTTCACGTGTGGCAGTAGTTACCGGAGCGAATCGCGGGATCGGCGCCGCGATCGCCTCCCGGTTGGTAACAGATGGATTTGTGGTCGCCGGGATTCACCGTTCCGGACAGGTTCCTAGCGGGGTGCGGAGCTTTATCGCCGATCTGACTGATCCCGAAGCGGTCACCGCTGCGTTTCGCGATATCCGCGACCAGCTCGGCCGAGTAGCGGTGTTGGTCGCCAATGCGGGGATCACCCGCGACACCCTCGTCTTACGGATGCGCGAAGCGGACTTTACCGAGGTCGTTGAAACGAACCTGACCGGCACTTTCCGATGTGTCAAAGCCGTCAGCAGCGATATGTTGCGCGAAAAATACGGGCGGATCATTCTCATCTCCTCGGTCGTTGCCAGCTACGGCGGGATCGGTCAGGTGAACTATGCGGCCTCCAAAGCAGGTGTCAGTGGGATGGCCAGATCACTAGCCCGTGAACTCGGTCCACGCGGGATCACCACCAATGTGATCGCTCCGGGACTGATCGAGACCGATATGACGGCCGATTTACCGGAAAAAATTACCGACAGCTACCTGCAACGTATTCCGGTGCAACGCTTTGGTAAGGCCGACGAGATTGCCAATGCGGTGTCATTTCTCGCCGCAGAAAATGCCGGATATCTCAACGGCGTGATTTTGCCGGTGGACGGCGGATTAGGAATGGGACAGTAAATGACAACCGAACTAAACAACTCCACCATCTTGGTGACCGGGGTATTAAAAGACACCTCAATTGCCTTCCATGTTGCGCGTCTGGCCCAGCAGCACGGGGCGCGTGTGATTCTATCGGCCCCAAAACGGCAATTGCGGCTGTTGGGGGCAATTGCTAAACGCCTGCCAGCACAACCCATCGCGCTCATCCCATTGGATGTCACCGATGCGGATGATCTCGATCAGCTCGCCGCGCGCACCGCGGCGCACTGTGACCACCTCGATGCGGTGGTACATTCCATCGGTTTCGCCCCCCAGAGCGTGATGGGCGGTAATTTCCTTGCCGGTCAGTGGGAAGATGTGGCCACCGCAATGCACGTGTCGGCCTACTCATTAAAGGCGCTTGCCGTTGCAACCAAACCGCTGCTACGTGCCGGCAGTGGCATTGTCGGATTGACCTTCGATGCCAATTACGCCTGGCCGGTTTACGACTGGATGGGAGTTGCGAAAGCTGCCCTGGAGGCAACCAGTCGCTATTTGGCCCGTGATTTAGGACCCGCTGGAGTGCGTGTCAACCTGGTATCTGCCGGTCCACTGCGCACCGTTGCAGCGACATCAATTCCCGGGTTTGACCAGATGGAATCCCAATGGCATGAGCGCGCCCCGTTGGGGTGGGATGTCTCCGATCCGGAGCCGGCGGCCAAGGCAGTGCTCGCCCTGGCCTCGTCGTGGTTTCCCGCGACCACCGGAGAAATCGTGCATGTAGACGGCGGCGTGCACATTATGGGACAGTAATTGCGTGAAACATCTTGTCTTACTGCGACACGCGAAAGCCGAACCGATCGGTGAGCTGGGTGACCACCTGCGGGCGGTATCAGCTCCCGGACGGCAACAGGCACGTGCGTTGGGACCAATGATCCGCACCCATTGCGGTGAGGTTGATACCGTTTTGGTTTCCTCGGCGCTGCGCACCAAAGAAACCTACCGGTTATTAGCCGCCGCTGACGAACCGTGGCCTGATGGACGCAGCCTCGATGCGATTTACGATGCGGGCCCACGCGAATTGATCGCCCTGCTGGGGCAAGAAATTAGCGAGGATACCGCAACGGTGATGGTGGTTGGTCACGAACCAACGATGTCATCACTAGCGCATATGCTGCATGATTCACGCGATGAACTCGGCGCACAAATCCGTCTGGGAATCCACACGGCAACCGCCTGTATCTTGCAGGTCCCGGTGGCGTGGGATGCCCTGGACCGCAATACCTGCCACCTGACTGCTGTGGTGCGACCGACCGTAGCTTAAGCTGCCTTCAATCCCAACAGGGGGATGAGGGCATCAAGGCGTGCAAAAGGCAGGATGATATCGGCGGCAGCACGGACGTTGGCGCGGTGGGACATCGCCACGGCAAGACTTGCGGCCTGCAACATGGCAATATCGTTTGCCCCGTCCCCAACAGCCAAGGTGGGACCTGGCGCGGCGGTAATCAGCTCGCGTTTGGTTTCTGCGGTGACAATGGCACCGTCAACCGCACCGGTG
>JAUNVN010000227.1 GCA_030537655.1 Bowdeniella nasicola
TCGGCTTTCACAATGGGGATCACCTCGGCGGTGGTAGCCGCCTGCAAGGTTCGATAGTTCGCGGCAAGCGCCTGGTGATCAATTAACGCGCGGGCAGGATAGCTCATAGTGCCATTGTCGCACTCCGCGCTCGTTTCCTCCCTTCACTCGCGCTTTGTGCGCTGTGCCCGGCCGGTGAGGGTGCGCAAGGTTGCACTCAGCGCTGCGGGTAGTTCACGCACCTGCAGCGGGTAGCCCCCGGCGTGCGTGGCTGCGGCCGCATGCAAACTGACCGCAAGTGCGACCTGCAATGCCAGCGGTGGGAGTGTGTGTCCCTGTTCACCGCGCGCGGCGAATTGGGCAAGTGTCGCGGTGATCGCTCCTGCCAGGACATCACCGCTGCCAGCGGTTGCGAGCGCGGCGGTGGCGTCCTGGATGAGATAAAACGGGCCGGTGGGGGCGGTGATGAGCGTTCGCGGCCCTTTGGCCACGACGATCGCATCCCAGGTGGTTGCGGCCCTGCGTGCGGCCGCCAGCAGGTCGGCTTCCACCTCGGTGCGGGTTATCTGCAGCAGTCGTGCCAACTCTCCGGCGTGGGGGGTAAGTACCAGGGGGGCGCGGTGCGGTGGTGGAGGGAGCGCCGCGAGTGCTCCGGCATCGGCGATAACGATCCCCTCGCCGGTGAGTAGTTCGCTCACCTGGGCGGCGGCCAGGTGGGTTGGCATTCCCGATCCGATAAGTGTTGCTTGGCTACGGCCGGCAACTGTCACCACCTCGGGCAGGTAGGTGGTAACCGCGGTGCGGCACTCCCCCCGGTAGCGCACCATCCCCGGGCTGAGCGCCACGCACGCGGCCGTGGTGAGGAGCGCGGCACCAGGATAGGTGGTACTGCCCGCAATAATTTGGGCGACACCGCGCGTATATTTATGGTCACTCTGGCGAGGTATTGGCCACAGCTCAGCGATATCATCCTCATCAATCATGATCGCACCAGCACGGGCCGGATCGAGGGGCACATCTAGCGGTGCCACGTGCAATGTGCCCACCAGGGCGCGGCCGGCCGGCGTGAACTGAGCGGGAGCCGGGGCGATCATCGCGACGGTCGCCGTTGCGGGCAGGGCCGGATGGTGGGCGGTTTCACTCAACCCGCTCGGGGTATCAACCGCGAGGATGATCGGGGTGGTTATCGCTGCGTTTTCGCGCAGTTTGTTCAGCAGGGCCCCCAGACTTCCCCGGGCGGCACCGCGCAAGCCAATCCCGGCAAGCGCGTCAATCCACAGGTGGTAGCGCCCAAGGGTGGCGGGGTCCAGGTCGGTCAGGAAGGTCGCGCCGGCCGTGTCAGCGGCCGCGATGGCATCGGTGTTCGCATTGGGCGCGGCAAGGTAGATCGCGACCGGCCAGCCGCGTGCAGCAAGTTCAGCTCCCGCCCATATTCCGTCCCCGCCGTTATTCCCCCCGCCAGCTAAAACGAGCGTGGGCGGATAGGGCTGGCAGGTCAGGGCTCTGGCGCGTTGGGCAACCTCGTGGGCGGCGCGGCGCATGAGCGGAACCCCCCGGGCAAGGAAGGGAGCTTCTGCTTCGCGGATCACCTCGGGTGGGTAGGCGTGGATCATTGCGCCTGCCCGACCGCCAGGGCGACCACGACACCGCCATCGTGCGACAGGCTCACAAACCAGGAGTCAATACCCGCCAGGGTGGCCACGTGGGCGATTGTGCCGCTCAGGTGCACGACGGGTTGGCGGTTTTGGCCCACTCGAATTTCACAGTCATGCCACCGCATCCCTCGTGGCGCTCCCATCACTTTTGCTATCGCTTCTTTCAGAGCGAAACGCCCGGCTAAAAACCGTGCACTTTGGGTCGCGAGGGGAAGTGGAAATGGCAGGGGTCCCTGCCAGGCGGTGTGCGCGCTGACATCGGGCAGCTGCGCACCGGCCCGGCGGGCTGCCTGGGTAATCTCCGCGGCGGTAAATACGCTGCGGATCAGTTTCGGATTATTGGCTGCAGTGGTCGTAAACCGGGCAATATCGACCACGTCAACACCAACCCCGCGGATACTCATCGGTTACTCCACTGTCACCGATTTCGCGAGATTGCGAGGTTGATCGACATCCAGGCCCTTGGCGGCCGCCAGGTGGCAGGCAAAGAGCTGCAGTGGCACCACCGCCAGCAGTGGGGCCAAAAGCGTGGCGGTCGGTGGGATTCGGAAGATGACATCCGCATAGGGTTCAACATCTTGGTCACCGTCTTCGGCGATCACAATTGTGTGGGCTCCGCGCGCGCGGACCTCTTGAATATTGGAAACCACCTTCGCGTGCAGCTGGTCGCGTCCACGCGGGGAGGGCACGATAATGATCACCGCTTGGCC
>JAUNVN010000228.1 GCA_030537655.1 Bowdeniella nasicola
GTCATCCCGATTCAGCAGTCACTGGGGGCATATACCGCAGCTGAACAGGCCTCAAGCTTTGCGCAAAATGTTATCGGTGAACATCGCTCCAATCCGCCTATGATTATCGTGCACGAAGTGATGGGACGGCACTGCGGTTGGCTTACCGCGGCAGCTGCCCGTGAATACCGCAACTGGCTCCCCACACAGACGTGGGTCCCGTCGATCGGATTACGCCAGGACCGCTGGGATGTACACGGTGTGTACCTGCCCGAATTGCATATCGACCTTGAGGCTGAAGCAAACCGACTGCGCGCGGTGATGGACGAGCTAGGCAACGTTAATATCTTCTTGTCCGAAGGCGCCGGAGTACCGGAGATTGTTGCCGAGATGGAAGCGCGGGGCGAAGAGGTCCAGCGCGACCCCTTCGGTCATGTGAAACTCGACACGATTAACCCGGGACAGTGGTTCGCTAAGCAGTTTGCCGAAAAAATTGGCGCCGAAAAAGTGATGGTGCAAAAATCCGGGTACTTCTCCCGTTCAGCAGCTGCAAATGCAGAAGATCTGCGACTGATCAAATCCATGACCGACCTCGCTGTACAGTGCGCATTCGAGGATGTCTCCGGCGTGATTGGTCATGATGAAGAGCGTGGTAACCAGCTGCGGGCAATTGAATTCCCGCGCATCGCCGGTGGGAAAGCATTTGATATTACCCAGGCGTGGTTCACCGAAATGATGGAGGACATCGGTCAGGACGTCGAACCTGCTGAATCCCAGTGACACAGCGGTGTAGCTGGCGTTAGTTAGGACGCCAGCTACACCACGGTGATGGTGATCGTCGTCCCGCGTGGGAGTTTGGTGCCGGCAGATGGATCTTGACTCCGCACCGTTCCAAACACGCCGCCTAATACTTTGGAAACTTCCACCTGAAAGCCAGCTTCTTCTAGGATCCGACGCGCTTCTGCACTCGATTTACCAAAGACGTCCGGGACCTCGAAGAGCTCGGGACCTTTGGAAACCTCCACTGAAATTGCATCGGTACGGTGCCCATCGCTACCGGCCTTGGGACTTTGGGAGATCACTTCATCGGCAGGAATGTCGTCGGAAAATGACTCTTCCCAGGTGACCTGTAATGCTAGTGCATCAATTTGCGCTTGAGCTTCGTCACGGGTTTTGCCCACCAAGTCGGGGAATGTGATCGGCTCTGGTCCTTGGGAGATTGTCAAAATTACCGCCTGATTATGCGGAATCACATCCCCTTCTTGCTGAGAAGCAGATATTACCTGGCCTTCAGGGACCGAATCGGAATATTCATAGACACTCTCACCGATCGCAACTTCGATTGCCCGCAGCTCGTCCAGTACTTCCTGGGCGTCACGGCCGACCAGTTTCGGAATCGTTACTTTACGGATCCCCTGAGAGACCCAAAGCGTGACAACCGCGTCTTTCGGGATCTTTCCCGCAGTTGGATCAGTGCGAATTACGTGACCCTCGGCCACCTCATCATCAAAGGTCCGTTCAACTTGGACGGCGAAGTTCGCATCGCGCACCATGTCGGTGGCGGCCGCTTCGGGCTGGCCGGTGACATCGGGGAGCTCTGCCAGGGAACCGGGGCCAAAACGGAACCACCACCAGGTGCCGGCAGTTGCCAGCAGTACGATCGTCACCACCGCTAATACGATCGGCCAGCGTCGACGTTTTCGTGGGGGTTCGGTAGGGCTGTGGCGTGGGTTGGGGCCGACCGCCCCAACCGGGAGTGCCACGAGGGCACTATCGTCATTGGACAGTGCGGCGGTTGCACGCGAGGTGATCGTGGCGGTGGCGTGCGTGTTCATATCAAAGGGCGCTGTATGTTGGGCGCCGGTATCTAAGCTGTGGTCAATGCCGGTATCACCATGATCGCCACTGGCATGCTGCGGAATGTCGTGGGAGTTAATCACCGAGGCTACATCCGCACGCCGGGAGAGCACCTCATCGGAGAGTTGCTCGCGCACTCGTTGCAGGTGCGCAAGAGCTAACTGGGCGCTCGGATCGCGGTCAGTAACGTCACGGGCAGTGAAGGCGGCCAATAGATCATCCACTTCACGTGGCACCCACATCAGCGTGTCAGAGATTGGGGGGACATCTTCATTGACGTGCTTCATCGCCACCTGAATTGGCATATCTCCGCTAAAGGGCACGGTTCCACAAAGCAGTTCATACAGCAGGATTCCTACCGAGTAAATGTCTGCTGCGGGAGACCCGCCGCCGTGGCTAATCACCTCGGGAGCCAGGTACGCGACAGTGCCTAATACCGTGCCGGTACC
>JAUNVN010000016.1 GCA_030537655.1 Bowdeniella nasicola
AGTGCCTATGACCGGTGGATGCCCACCCTGCTGGGATACGGTGCCGTACAAGAAGTGCTCGAAATGCAGGCTGGTGATCCCGCGGTGATTCTCGGCGTGCAGTTCAACCGGATTGCGCGCCTGCCGCTGATGCAGGCGGTTGCCAATACCGATGCGGTGGCGCAGTTGATTGCTGATGGCCAATTCACCGCTGCGGCAGCCCAGCGCGGCACATCATTTACAAAAATGGTGCAACTCAACCGCCAACTCGCCAAACCACCGGTCAGCACGGATACCACCGACGGACCGCGTATCGCGGTGATGCACGCCGGTGGACTGGCCCCCGGGATGAATACCGCCGCACGTGCCGCAGTACGTCTTGGAATTGCTTCGGGACATCAGATGCTTGGAATTGATGGTGGCTTTCCCGGATGGCCGGCAATGTCCGCGAACTTGGATGGGCGGATGTGGAAGGGTGGACCGGCAGCGGTGGAGCAATGCTTGGTACGCGCCGTACCGAACCCAGTGGGGAACAGCTGTACCTGCTGGCACGGGCAATCGACAACCATCGTATTGATGCGCTCTTGATCATTGGCGGGGTTAATGCCTATCTTGCCGCTGCCCAAATGGTGGATGAACGCAGTGGCTATCCCGCATTTCGGCTTCCTATCGGGCTGGTACCCGCCTCCATCGATAATAATCTTCCCGGCTCTGAGCTTTCCATTGGCGCTGATACGGCGGTAAATAATGCGGTGTGGGTGCTTGATCGGGTGAAAGAATCCGCTGCCGCATCCAAGCGTTGTTTCGTTGCCGAAGCGATGGGGCGCAGGTGCGGATATCTGGCCTTTATGGCAGGTTTGGCTGCCGGTTCGGAGCTAACCTACCTGCATGAAGATGGGGTGGATTTATCCCGGATCGCTCGTGATGCGGCAACGATGCGTGCGGCTTTTGCAGCGGGCAGACGACTGTTCTTAGTGGTGCGGAACGAAAATGTGAATGACGCCTACACGATGGATTTCATGGCACGGGCATTTGAGGAAGAAGGCAGAGGGCTATTTGATGTGCGCCAGTGCGCCATCGGCCACCTGCAACAGGGCGGTGCCCCCACTCCTTTTGACCGGTTACTTGCCACCCGTCTTGCCTCCCACGCGATGGAAGCTTTAGCTGACCAGCTGCAGGCGGGCAGTGACGAGGCGTTCTACACCGGGATAGCTGCCAACCGGCAACAAATCCATCCATTGGCGCAACTGCGTGAGGAACTCGATATCGAAAATCGCCGACCCCACCAGCAGTGGTGGCGTGAATTGGCGCCGGTTGCCAATGTCGTGTCCCTGCCGGGGGCGGCACTTGCGGGTGAAATCCCGATTATGGATCCCAACTAAGCTAACTGTGAGGCGGTGTGGTGCCGCCAGTGTTTGGAGGAGCAATGTCCATCGACCCGACTACCACCAGTGCGTGGAGCGAATTGACGCAGCTGGCGAAAACACCGGTGAATCTAGCCGCCGCCTTCGCTGCTGATGAAAACCGGGCAGCACGCTATACCCTGCGCGCTGGCGACCTGGTAGCTGACCTGTCGAAGAACCTGATCACCGATGAGATCATCACCCAACTACTCGCTCTTGCCGATCAAACACAGGTGGCGGAATATCGCGAACGGATGTATCGCGGCGAGCGCATCAATGTCACCGAAGATCGTAGCGTGCTCCATACGGCGCTGCGTCGGCCCGCAGGTGACGAGCTTGAAGTTGACGGTGAAAATGTCGTGGATGCAGTTCATCGGGAACTGGAGAAAGTCTTCACTTTTGCCACCCAGGTGCGCACGGGTCAGTGGCGCGGGGTGAGTGGTAAACGTATTACCGATGTGGTCAATATCGGTATTGGCGGATCTGATCTCGGCCCGATGATGGCTTATGAAGCGCTCAAACCATACGTCTCTGAAGATGTGACCTGTCATTTCGTTTCCAATATCGACCCCAGTGATATTGCCGATACCACGGCACATCTCGATGCGGAAACCACCTTGGTGATTGTCGCATCGAAAACCTTCACCACTTTGGAAACCCTGACCAATGCGCGCCTGGCCCGCACCTGGTTGCTTGACTCGCTGCGTGCCGCGGGTGTGATCACCGCCGATGAGGACAACACCGCGGTTGCTCGCCACTTCGTTGCGGTCTCCACCGCACTCGATAAGGTCGCAGCATTTGGAATCGACCCGAACAACGCGTTCGGTTTTTGGGATTGGGTTGGCGGACGCTACTCGGTTGATTCAGCAATTGGCACGGCGCTTGCCGTTGCCATTGGACCGGAGAGATTCCGTGAATTCCTCACTGGTTTCCACACGATGGACCAACATTTTGCAACCGCGGAACCCAAATCAAACCTGCCGTTGCTCATGGGGTTGCTCAACGTGTGGTACGTGAACTTCCTGGACGCGCACACCCATGCGATTTTGCCGTACGACCAACATTTGCATCGCTTTGCCGCATACCTCCAACAGCTGACGATGGAATCGAATGGCAAACGCGTTCGCGCTGATGGCAGTGAGGTCAACTACCACACCGGTGAGGTCTTTTGGGGTGAACCTGGAACCAATGGACAACATGCCTTTTACCAACTTATTCACCAGGGCAGCCGCCTGATCCCATGCGACTTTATTGCGATGGCTAATCCGGCCCACGCGCTACGTGATGGGGACCAGGACGTGCACGAGCTCTTCCTGGCAAACTTCTTCGCGCAATCCAAAGCCCTCGCATTTGGGAAGAGTGCTGAGCAGGTACGTGCCGAAGGTACCGCGGAGGCGATCGTGCCGGCACGGGTCTTCCCGGGTAATAAACCCTCCACCTCGATTATGGCAGCGCGGTTAAGTCCGAAGGTGCTTGGTGAACTGATTGCCCTCTATGAGCACATCACCTTTGTACAGGGCGCAGTGTGGGGGATCGACTCATTTGATCAGTGGGGCGTGGAACTTGGCAAACAGCTCGCCAGTGCACTCGCACCGGCAGTCGCGGGTGATCGTGAAGCGCTAAAGGCAACTGATGCCTCAACGCGTAACCTCATTAACACCTACCTGCAGCTGCGCGAATGACGAGGGGACACCGGATGAAACACCCCGCCAATGCGCCGATCATGGTGGGAGCACACACCACGTGGTTGTATCGTCTCTCCCCGCTGCTGGTCGCAGGGTTGGTGGCACTCGCGCTGATTGCTGCCGTGGTCATTGGAGCACAAAGCGCCGTGGTGATTGTCGCCATTGGTTGCGCGATCGCGGGGACATTGCGATGGATTTTACCCCAGGGCAGCGTGCCCTATTCACGTAGCTGCATCTTTGATGTCGCGCTGCTGTATGGCTTCGCGCTGCTCTTGCTGATGCTGGAACCCTACGCGGGGCCCGGCATGGATCAACCCGTCCAGCTACTCTAACCAGTGGTCGCAATTTTACCGTGGTGCTGTTAGGTTAAACACAATGATGCTGCCGCATCGACGGTAGGACCTACGCCACCAGCGATGAGATGGGGTACCACCATGACAATCCCGTACTACACCGCCGATGATATCCGCCAGGTACTCTCTGCCGAGCGTGCCCGCGCTTTGCTGACCGAAGCGCTGCGGTCAGATTTTGATCCGGCAAGCGACCCGGCACGCAGTAATATCCCGGTTGAACACGGCCACTTACTACTGATGCCCGCGAGTGTTGGCGCGGACGTGGGCGTCAAACTCGTCGGGGTTGCACCCGATAATCCAGCACAGAACCTCCCGCGTATTCACGCGCTGTACGTGCTGTTTTCCGCTGAGACACTCCAACCGGTTGCCATCATGGACGGCAGTGTCTTGACCACAATCCGCACACCGGCGATCTCGGCGATTGCTGCCGATGCGCTCGCAGCCAGCGAGATTCATCACTGTGTGGTCTTTGGTAGCGGTCCGCAAGCCATCGCCCACGTCGAAGCTCTCAGCCACATTCGGGATATCTCCCACTTCACCCTGTGCGCCCGCAATGAAACCACCCGTGAGGAGGCACTCGGTACCCTGCGTGCGGCTGGATTTCGGATCGATGCGGGCAGCCCCGAGATGGTTAGTGATGCGCAACTGGTTGTCTGTGCGACGTCGGCGACCACACCGCTGTTTACCGCCGAGCTCATCCAACCCGGTACCTGCGTGGTAGCGATGGGTACCCACGAACCGACAGCCCGCGAAATTCCAGGCCCGCTCTTTGCTGGCGCTCAGGTCGTTGTGGAAGATCTGGCGACCGCGCGACGTGAAGCTGGTGACATTGTGCTGGCCGAAGCCGAAGGCTATCGCGCAGAGCTTACGACTTTACGCAGTTTGCTTGCCGGTTCGCTCAAGCGTGATGCCACGCGTGTCCAAATTTTTAAAGGGGTAGGAATGAGTTGGCAAGATGCAGTGGTTGCCGGTGCCATCCACCGTACCCTGCAACAGTAACGTCGCCGTGGTGGTGGCAAACGTGTGCTATTTAGCGGGCCAAGTACTAGGCAGCAGGGGAGCCGGCGCGGTATACCTGAAGTGATAGTCCAACACCTAAGGAGCTCTCCGCCATGACCACTCCGGTAACTGTCACCGTCACCGGCGCTGCCGGCCAAATCGGCTATGCGCTACTATTTCGTATCGCCTCCGGGCAGCTACTCGGCCCCGATACACCCGTGAAATTGCGACTGCTGGAAATTCCACAGGCCGTGAAGGCAGCTGAAGGTACCGCAATGGAGCTGGATGACTGTGCATTCCCACTGCTGGAGGCCATCGATATTTGCGATAACCCCGACGATGGCTTTGAAGGCGCCAACATCGGTTTGCTCGTTGGGGCGCGCCCACGTACCAAGGGGATGGAGCGCTCCGATCTGCTGGCTGCAAACGGTGGAATTTTCGGTCCGCAAGGCAAAGCGATCAATGATCGCGCTGCCGATGATATCCGCGTGCTCGTGGTTGGTAACCCAGCAAATACGAACGCCTATATTGCGGCGAAGAACGCGCCGGATGTTCCCGCCTCCCGGTTCACTGCGATGATGCGCTTGGATCACAACCGCGCGATGAGCCAGCTGGCGACCAAACTCGATACCCACGTTGATGAAATCAAAAAAATGGTGGTCTGGGGGAACCACTCGGCTGATCAGTACCCCGATGTTTCCTACGCGAGCGTGGCGGGCAAGCCCGCAAAGGACCTGGTCGATGCCGACTGGTTGGAGAACTTCTTCATTCCCACGGTCGCCAATCGCGGTGCCGCCATTATTGAGACACGCGGCGCCTCATCAGCCGCCTCGGCAGCCAATGCTGCAATCGATCACATCTTTGACTGGGTCAATGGTACTGCCAGTGATGACTGGGTGACCGCGGGTGTGCCCTCCGATGGCTCCTACGGGGTGCCGGAAGGTCTTGTCTTTGGTTTCCCCTGCACTTCCGATGGTGGCGAGTGGAAGATTGTCAACGATCTGGAAATCTCTGAGACCAGCCGCGCCGGTATTCAGCACAATATTGATGCGCTGCAGTCCGAAGCCGACGAAATTCGTGATCTCGGGCTGCTGTCGTAGCTGATCACATATCTGAGATAGTGCGGCCATCTCCACCGTAGATGGCCGCACTATATTGCTGTTCGGTCACAGTTTTGATCGGTTGTGTGCGATCGTGTCCGACTTGTGCGCTAAAGGGATACACTGGGAGTACCCCGCAGACATAGCAGGGGTCCTGCCCGAGCATGAGTTGCAGCGACAAAGGTGTCGAAGAAAACCACGATCGTCACCATCAGCTGCGAACTGACTCGTCACGGTCGTTAAACCGGCCGGCAGTGCATCTCCGCACGAGCGGCGATGGAACGAAGGTGTTCAAAGGAGAGAATATGAAGCGGATTTCAGCGATTGCTTCAGCAGCCGCACTCAGCTTGCTACTGGCAGCCTGTGGTGGTGGCGATGGTGATAAAGGCAGCGCGGGAAGCAGCGGAGGCGGCGACGGCGATAAGAGTGGCGGCGGCGAAGTTGCTGTTGTGACCTGGTGGGAAGCCGGTTCTGAAAAGAAAGGCTTGGAGGAGCTGGAGACAATCTTCGCTGATCAGCACTCCAACTTCACCTTCAAGAACGCGGCAATCGCCGGTGGTGGGGGCTCTCAGGCCAAACAAAAACTGAGTGCCGACCTCGCCGCCAGCAATCCGCCTGATACCTTCCAAGCCCACGCGGGTGCTGAGCTTTCGGACTACATTGATGCGATGCAGATTGAAGACGTCAGCGATCTGTACGACGAATTCGAACTACGTGACGCATTCCCCGACACGCTGATTGATCGGCTGACGGTTGATGGCAAGATCTACTCCGTTCCCTCCAACGTGCACCGCGCTAATGTGGTGTGGGCGAACCCCGCCGTGTTGGAAGAAGCGGGAATTGATCCTGAAGCTCAACCAGCCGATATAGACGCGTGGATCGCGGATATGGAAAAGGTGAAGGAAGCGGGCAAGACCCCGATCACAATCGGGATGGCCTGGACGCAGCTGCAGCTGCTGGAAACCGTGTTGATGGCTGACCTGGGCGCCGATGCCTACAACGGCCTGTTTGACGGATCCACCGACTGGGCTGGCCCCGAAGTCACCAAGGCGCTGGAGCACTACGAGGCCATTAAGGAGCTCGCAGATACCTCCTCGCTGACCGAAGATTGGGAACCGGCAATCAGCCCGGTAATTGAAGGAAATGCCGCTTATAACGTCATGGGCGACTGGGCAGTTGCCGCATTCGACTCGGCCGGTAAGACCTACGGCGAAGACTACATTGCCTTCCCCGTACCGGGCACCGACGGCATGTTCGACTTCCTGGCTGACTCCTTCACGCTGCCGGTTGGCGCGAAGAACGCTGAAGGAGCGAAAGCCTGGTTGGATACCATCTCCTCCAAGGAAGGCCAAATTGCCTTCAACAAGGTCAAGGGTTCCATCCCGGCACGCTCGGACCTCACCGATGAGGAAAAAGCCGAATTCGGCCAATACCAGCAAGATGCGATGACGTCCTTTGGTGAAGACACCATTGTGTCCTCCATCGCACACGGTGCCGCTGCCCCCGTGGCGGTATCGAATGAGATGAACGATGCGTGCGCGAAGTTCTGGGAAGGCGCCTCCGATTTGGCAGGCTTCCAAGCAGAACTGGCTGACGCCGCCAAGGCGATGGCCAAATAGGTCAACGTATCACCTCAGCAGTGCCGGCAGCCGCCCAGCGTGGCTGCCGGCCACTGCCGCACCAGTGGAAAGGCTGATCCATGTCGCAGCGACGACGCGGTATTAAGTGGCGTACTATTGGCCCGCCGCTCTTATTGATCGCACCCTCGCTCTTTCTCGTTGGCGTTTTCATCTACGGTTTGATCATCGCTAACACCTACACTTCGATGCGTGATGCACACACCGTCGCGCAATACCAGGGGGTAAAGGAAACCAGTTTTGTTGGATTTTCCAACTATGTCGAACTCTTTGGCGATGCTGACTTCCAGCACTCCCTAACCAACCTGTTACTCTTTTCTGTCGCCTTCCTCGTGGGCACCCTCGTCCTCGGCTTCATTTGGGCCTGGCTGCTGGAACGCCCTATTCGCGGGGAAGGTTTCTTCCGCAGTGTTTTCCTCTTCCCCATGGCGGTTTCGTTTATCGCCTCGGGTGTGGTGTGGAAATGGCTGTTGAATTCCGGTACCGGTGATCAGGCAAAAGGGTTGAACCGGCTGTTCCAAATGGTCGGACTCGGCTTTTTAGAAAACAGTTGGACCGCCAATATTACCTACGGTGTGCTTGCCGTTGCCCTTCCGGCAATCTGGCAGCTCTCCGGCTATGTGATGGCCCTGTTTCTCGCCGGCTTTCGCGGAGTTTCCAACGATTTACGGGAAGCAGCGCGTGTTGATGGGGCCAGTGAATGGCAGCTCTACCGCCATATTATTTTCCCGCAACTATCAGCTGTAGCTCTCTCAGCGGTGATCATCATCGGCCATATGGCGATGAAATCGTTCGACTTGATCATGGCGGTGACCGACCAGCGCACGTATTCGACCAAGGTTCCGGCCATCGACATGTATAACTACATGACCAGCGGTGACTACTCCAATGCCGCCGCCGTGGGCACCATTTTGTTGGTGATCGTCGCGGTTTTGGTCGTGCCCTATTTGATCCACGACGCAAAGCAGAGGCAGTGACGATGACAACCGAAGTTGCCCTTGACCAACCATTGGCGAAACGGCCAAAACAGACCGAAGGTTCACTAGAAAAAGGATCGACGACCGGCGCGATGACCGCGGTGCGTTATGCGCTATTGATCTTCTCGCTCGCGATCATTTTGATCCCCGTCTATATCCTGCTGGTCACCTCCTTTAAGGGATCAGCAGATGCTGACCCCTCACGAGCATGGCTGCTACCACAGGTGTGGGATGCCTCGAACTGGGCCCGTGCCTGGGACGCTCTCGCTCCGGCGCTTGGTCGCACGTTGATGCTCGTGATTCCCTCGTCATTGCTCTCAGCGATGCTCGGATCGATGAACGGCTTTGTGTTGTCGCGGTGGCGGTTTCCCGGCGCGAATGTCATCTTTACGCTCATCTTGTTCGGAATGTTCATTCCCTACCAGGCCGTGATGATTCCGCTGCTGAAAATGGTGCTTTCCTTGGAGCTCCCGCAGGGAATCCCCACGTTGATTCTCGCGCACGTCGTCTACGGAATTCCGATTACGACCCTGATTTTCCGTAACTATTACGAATCCGTGCCCCAAGAGTTGATCGAAGCTTCACGTGTTGATGGTGCGGGATTGTTGCGCACCTACTTTTCCGTGGTCCTTCCCATTTCCATCCCCAGTTTCGTGGTGGTCTTGATTTGGCAGTTCACTGCGGCGTGGAATGACTTCCTCTTCGCACTGTTCTTGACCAATACCGAAACCGGACCGGTGACCTTGGCGTTGAATAACCTCGCACACGGGTCAATCATGGCGGACTACGGCGGTTCGATGGCCGGGGCTCTCATCGCTTCGGCACCGACGCTGATTGTCTATGTCCTCCTTGGGAAGTACTTTGTTGGCGGCTTGATGTCCGGGTCTGTTAAAGGCTAAGACACAATTCGAGGACAAAAACCGCTGGGCATAGTGCCCAGCGGTTTTTCCCACGTGGTGAAAATCCACAAAGCCCCACCCACTTCCTGTCACATCAACGAGCAGGAAAAACTTCGTGGAGCGCTTAAGCTCGAGGAAGGAACCAAGGAGGACCCCATGGCGGATTTAACGCTCAACCTGATCGATGCGTCCCATGCCGGTGAATTAATGACGCTGCGGCGCGCTGCCTTTGTCACCGAAGCGCAGGTGTATGACGACCCACATCTGCCGGTACTGACAGAAACGCTCGATGCGATCACCGCCGATATCGCTCGTGAAGATGTGGTGACGCTCGGGGCGTGGCTCGATGGCCGGTTGGTGGGCTCAATGCGAGTGCAGGTCGAGGGCTCACGGGCGAAACTTGGTCGTCTCGCCGTGGCACCTGACCTACAAAAACAGGGGATCGGTACGGCGCTGCTGACCCAAACGTTGGAATATCTTCCTGAAGATATCTCCGAAGTGTGGGTATTTACCGCCCAGGATAAGCGCGCTAGCCTCGACATTCCGGGAATGCCCGGCCATGATGACGACTTTGATGATTATGCCGGTGAGTTGACATTCTCGTACCTACGCCGGATTCTTGGCGAAGATCATTTGGTTCAGGCCTTCGGTGCTCCCGATACGGTTTCAGAAGACAACGAAGTGCGTTAGAGTTTTTTTCGTCACCGTCCCTACTGCGCGCCGTTGGCTTCCGCAGAGTGCCAACAAGAGCGGAGTGTGGGGATCGCATCGTAGTGGGCTGCGGCCCGACCCAGGAGAGGGTATGACCGACCAACAATATGCCAGTTTGGCAGCACTGGATCCCGATATTGCCGCTGTTCTCGATCACGAACTCACCCGCCAGCGTGAGATGCTGGAAATGATTGCCTCGGAAAATTTTGTTCCCAGTGCCATTTTGGAAGCACAGGGTTCGGTGCTGACCAATAAATATGCCGAAGGTTATCCCGGTCGGCGTTACTACGGCGGTTGCGAACATGTCGATATTGCCGAAAATCTCGCAATCTCGCGGGTGAAAGCGCTCTATGGTGCCGACTATGCGAATGTGCAACCTCACTCTGGAGCCAGCGCTAATGCTGCCGTGTTGCATGCGATTGCGAAACCCGGTGACACGCTTTTGGGACTCGAACTTGCCCATGGCGGACACCTCACCCACGGGATGCGGATCAACTTTTCTGGCAAACTCTACAATGCGAAGGCCTACGGAGTTGATCCCACGAATTACCGGGTCGATATGGACCAGGTCCGCAAGGCGGCCTTGGAACATCGACCGCACGTCCTGATCGCCGGCTGGTCCGCCTACCCGCGCCAACTGGACTTCGCTGCATTCCGGCAAATTGCCGATGAGGTCGGTGCGGTGCTGTGGGTTGATATGGCGCACTTCGCAGGTTTGGTCGCTGCCGGGCTGCACCCCAATCCTGTCCCACATGCCGATGTGGTCTCCTCCACCGTGCACAAAACTCTGGGTGGACCGCGGTCGGGATTGATCCTATCTGCACACGGTGATACGTGGGGTAAGAAACTCAACTCTGCAGTCTTCCCCGGCCAACAAGGTGGTCCGCTCATGCACGTGATCGCAGCCAAAGCTGTAGCCTTTAAGATCGCAGCGAGCGAGGCGTTTAAAGAACGCCAGGAACGCACCCTGCGCGGCGCGAAGGTTCTCGCCGAACGGCTCATGGCCCCCGATATGGCTGAAACTGGCGTGTCGGTGCTCACCGGTGGGACCGATACCCATCTGGTACTCGTTGATTTGCAACGTTCGGCTCTCAACGGCCAAGAAGCAGAAAATCTACTGCACGCGTGCGGTATCACGGTTAATCGCAATGCCATCCCCTTCGACCCGCGCCCTCCGATGGTCACTTCCGGGTTGCGGATTGGCACCCCGGCGTTAGCCACCCGCGGATTTGGTGATAACGAATTCAGCATTGTTGCTGATGTGATTGCCTCCGCATTGAAAGATGGGAAGGATACTGACGTGCACGCACTGCGCGATCGGGTCGCGAAGCTGACCGCGGACTTCCCGCTATACCCCGACCTGTAAAGGAAGCATCTTCGTGAGAAGTCCCTGGCAAGGAAACGCCCAAGTCCTCGATGGTAAAGCGACCGCTGCCGCCATCAAAGCAGAACTGAAAACCCGCGTCAACGCCCTGAAAGCTCACGGCATTACTCCCGGTTTGGGGACCGTCCTGGTTGGTGAAGATCCCGGTTCGGTAGCCTACGTGGGCGGTAAACACCGCGATTGTGCCGAAGTGGGGATCGCCTCAATTCGCGAAGACCTGCCCGCCGATGCGAGTGAAGCAGATATTCGCGCCGCCATTATGCGGTTGAACGAATTACCCGAATGCACCGGTTATATCGTCCAGCTTCCCCTGCCCAAAGGCATTGACACCAACGCAATTTTAGAGTTGATAGACCCGGCAAAAGATGCCGATGGGCTACACCCAATGAACCTGGGGCGATTGGTGTTACGCACCAGTGAACCAATCACAACCCCGCTGCCGTGCACCCCGCGCGCCGTTATTGAATTGATGCAGCGTCACGGCATTGACCTGAATGGCAAAGATGTGTGCGTCATCGGTCGCGGCACCACGGTGGGTCGCTCAATCGGTTTGCTGATGGGGCGCAAAGATGTGAACGCAACCGTGACGGCCTGCCATACCGGCACGGTGGATCTGGAAGCGAAAGTCCGTGCCGCCGACGTGGTGGTTGCCGCATCCGGTGTCGCTGGGATTGTCACCCCCGAGATGGTCAAACCCGGTGCGATCGTCCTAGACGTCGGGGTTTCACGCGTGGTTGACAAAGCCACCGGTAAGGCGCGACTGCACGGTGATGTGGCCGACGGTGTTGACGAGGTCGCCAGTTGGCTTTCACCCAACCCCGGTGGGGTAGGGCCGATGACCCGCGCATTGCTGCTGGTAAATGTTATCGAAGCTGCCGAACGCCACGTAATCAGCGACTAGCTTGATACCCAGGTGATGGCCGGCGGATACGAGCTGGCCATCATTTAGCATAGGGGTTATGTTTCGTCTCACCACTTTCAATGTCAACGGCATCCGCGCTGCTGCCAAACGGGGGATCGTCGCCTGGGCGGAGCAGAACCCATCCAGTGTGCTGGCGCTACAAGAAGTACGCGCCACTGCAGCGCAATTCACCAAGGCCTGGCAACCCGAGGCAACTATCCATCTGCACGATAGTGAACTCAAAGGCCGCGCCGGCGTTGCGCAACTCTCATCGCTACCTGTCACCGCGGTCCGTACCGGCCTGGCGCCCGCAGGTGAGGACGAACCGGCAGTTGATACCGGTCGCTGGTTAGAAGTGGATTATGACCTCCAGGGACGAACACGCCCGCTCACGATCGTGAGCGCCTACTTGCACTCCGGGACGGTTGGCACCGAGAAAATGGCGCAAAAGTATGCGCATCTCAATCGTGTCAGCACGCGGCTTGCTGCCTTGAAAGCCGATGTGGATGCCCGGTTGCGCGACGTGGTCGTCGTGGGGGATTTCAATATTGTCCACAGCGAGTACGACATTAAAAACTGGAAAGGCAACCACAACAAAACCGCGGGTGTCCTCGATGAAGAGATCGCCTATCTCACTCACTGGTTTGATGAACTCGGCTTCGTCGATGTTCAGCGCAAGCTTGCTGGAACGAGCCAGGGCCCCTACACGTGGTGGTCGTGGCGTGGAAAGGCTTTCGATAATGATGCCGGTTGGAGGATTGACTATCAGATGGCCTCACCGCAGCTGGCAGCAACGGCTCGCACCGCTGAGGTACATCGCGCACAGAGTTATGCCGCACGGGTTTCTGACCACGCAGCCCTCACCATCAGCTACGACCTCGACGAGCTTTCCTAGGTCACCTCGTCCAGATTACGCGCGGCAAGTTGTGCCGGTAGCTCACCGACGGCTTGTGCATGTGCGCGAGTGGTAATGAGATACCCATCGTCGGTCAGGACCACGATTGCATCATCAATCCCGCAGGTCGCAACCACCGGTGGTTCCTGGGCGCTGTGGCTGCGTTGATCGATGATCAGAGCGGGCCTCCCCCCACTGACCACCACGCGTTTGGTAGCGCCGCCAATAGTCTGCGGCTGCAGCGACGTGAAATCCCCGAGGTCATCCCACCCGAGCTGGGGAGCGGTAGGTATGACCGCGACGCCACCTAAGGTCGCGACCGGTTCGGCAATTGCATGGTCAATTGCAATCGGTTCGATTGCCTCCCATAGCGCATCGATTTCGGAGGTGGGCGCTTCATCCCAGCGGGTTGCAATCGTATCGATGGTACGAGCGAGCTGGCGCTGCAGTGTGTGCAGGTGTCCGCGTAAGGTGCGGTAGCTGGTGATGAAAATTCCCGCATTCCAAAAGTAACCACCCGCATCCACCCATGCTGCAGCTTGGGCCCGAGGCGGTTTTTCGGTGAACTGCGAGACCACCGCACCGGGAAGATCACCACCAAGCGGTGCCCCAGCAGCGATATAACCAAATCCGGTGGCCGGATAGGTCGGCGTAATTCCCAAGGTGGTGACATATCCGGCAGTAGCGGCCTTGCGCGCTGCCCCCACAGCGTTGGCAAACGCCTGGTGATCACCGATGGTGTGGTCGGCAGCAAACGAACCGAGGATCACCTTTTCACCCCACCGGCGGGCAGCAAGTTCCCCGGCCAGGGCAATGGCGGGCATTGAGTTTCGCGGCGCCGGTTCAGCAATCACCAAATCGAGATCTGTCCCAACCTGGGCGCGTACCGCTGCGAGGTGTTCACGTCCGGTCACCACGACAATATGGTCCACAAGCGGACGGAGGCGCGCTACCGTTTCTTGCAGTAACGTCTTGCCACTACCGGTCAGATCGAGAAGAAATTTTGGACGCTGATGGCGCGAGAGCGGCCACAGGCGCGTGCCCGCACCGCCGGCGGGAATAATCGCAACAAAGGTCATAACACTATCGTTTCATGGCTAACGGGTAAAACCGGGCAGGGGACGCAGCCCCTCCACGCTCAGGTAGTCTCAACATCCGCTGGAGCACCCGGCTCGACGCGATACAGATGTGGGGAGCGCAAGTCTGCCGCGGTGAACGCCGCGCTCACAGCGGCGGCAAATTCACCGGCCTGCACCGCTGGGACAAGCGCAATAGCCGACCCCCCAAAGCCGCCTCCGGTCATCCGTGCGCCCGGTAGATGCAGCTCACGAGCGGTGTCGACCACCAGATCAAGCTCGCGGCACGACACCTGATAGTCATCACGCAGCGATGCGTGTGAGGCATACATCAGAGCCCCTAACCGATCAAGGTCTCGTGACAGTGCGTCACCTGCGCCAAGCAGTGCGATGAACTCGCGAGTGCGCGCAATTTCGGTAACCACGTGACGCACCCGCGCTCCCAGATGCGGATGGGAGGCCAGGTCATCAAGGGCAGCAGCTAACTGTTCGATAGGAATATCGGCGAGGAGCGGTACTCCGAGTAGGGCTGCGGCTTGAGTACAATCGGCTCGCCGGCTCGCATATTGGCCATCGACCAGACTGTGCTCCGCGCGGGTATCAACCACCATGAGGGTGAGGTCATGGGCGGCAAGATCAAAGGGGAGCTGCTGTGTCGCTCCGCTACGACAATCCAACGCGAGTGCATGACCTGCTTGGCAGCGTAAACTTGCCGCTTGATCCAACCCCCCAGTCGGCGCCCCAGCCACCTCGTTTTCTGCGCGGACGCACACCTGTGCCCACCTACCGCGCTGCTCATCATCGCGTGCCGGGTGGCCAGCCAGCTGCCCGATCGCAACCGCAACCGCGCATTCCAGTGCGGCAGAGGAGGACAGTCCCGCTCCAAAGGGGACACACGAATCGATCGCAATATCGGCGCCTTGCAGCTCGCTGAGCACTCCGGAGTGGTAGGCCGCCCACGGCACACCGGCGACATAGGCTGCCCACGAGGTGAGGGCGCCGGATCCATCGTGGGCGGTGAGCTGATGTAAATCGACCTCTTCGAGGTGATCAGCTTGCGCGGAGATACAGCGGATACGCCCATCTGTGCGCGCACGTACCCACGCGTAGGTACGGTGCGGCAGCGCGATTGGGAGGGCGAGACCGCCATTGTAATCGGTATGTTCCCCGATCAGGTTCACCCGGCCGGGTGCGGAGGCGACCAGGCCCGATGCATCGGCACCGAAGGTTTGGTGTGCGAGGTCGCGTACGCGTTTCCCACCGTGCGATGGACTCCATGCGTGCAGATGTTCCCACTGACTCACTTTTCCTCCTGCACCGGGCCGACGGCGGCGAAAGCCTCCTGGAAGCGCTCAGCTATCAGATCGGGAGTCGTATCGGAAATCCAGGCTCCCATTGCCGATTCACTGCCCGCTAAATATTTCAGTTTTCCCGGTGAGCGCACGATGGAAAAATAATCTAAGTGCAGTCGTAAATCGTCGCGGCCATCACCGATGACCGACTGGTTCCACGCGGCAATATAGGGCAGGTGCATCGGCTGGTTGGGGTCAAAGAAATGATTTCCAGCACGTAACAATTGCAGGTACATCGGCGCGAGGTCAGCGCGTTCCGCATCGGTGAGCTCTGCCAGATCAGCAACATTGCGGCGCGGTGCGAGGTGAGCTTGGACCGGCCATTTCGCCGCGTAGGGCACATAGACCACCCAGTGGTCACTTTCAGCAATAATGCGCGTGCCAACGCGTAGTTCGGCTTCTAGGACATCGCCATAGAGCTGACGTCCGGTGCGTTTGCGGTAGTGAGTTGCCTGGGCCAGGAGAGCACGAGTTCGCGGCGGGGTGAAGGGATAGGCATAAATCTGACCGTGCGGATGGTGGAGTGTCACCCCGATTGCTTCGCCGTGGTTTTCAAAACAAAAGACCTGCCGTACCCCATCCATAGCACCGAGCTGGGCAGTGCGGTCGGCCCACGCGGCAATGACGGTGCGCATCCGGCGCACACTCATGTGGGCGAGCGTATCGCTAAGGTTTGGGCCAAAACAGATCACTTCGCACCTACCCGCTGCAGGAGCGGAAAGGAAGAGGTCATCACCGTTAGCTGTTTGCATGCGTCCAGCAACGACATCGTCAGTTGCCGGATGGGCACTTGGCGTGGGTGGCAAAGGCAGATCATTTCCCGCACCTAACAGGGAGGGGAAGCGGTTTTCGAACACCACCACGTCATAGTCAGTCGCGGGAATTTCGCCATCTTGATATGTTGCACCCGGTTTCGCCGGTGCGAGCGGATTTGCATCAGCAGGCGGTAAGAAGGTGCGATCCATCCGCGCGGTGGCGCAGGCGATCCACTCACCGGTGAGGGGATCACGGCGCATCTGCGGGATCTGGGTGAGATCGCGCGCGTGGAGGGGACGCGGGTCGTGTAGTTCACGGGTTTTCTCACCGCTGACATAGGCGGGGGAGTCATCAAAGTAGAACAGCTCGCGACCATCGGC
>JAUNVN010000229.1 GCA_030537655.1 Bowdeniella nasicola
GGTGAGGATCACTGCCCTCCCAAGTCGATAGCACCCCTTGGATTGGTGGCACTGGCAACACGACGCCGGATTTTCCTCACAATCTTCCACCTCGCATCTCGCTGCCGCTAGGGTGGAGGCATGACTACATGGGAGTACGCAACGATTCCGTTGCTCATTCACAATACGAAAGCAATTTTGGACCAGTGGGGTGCTGACGGCTGGGAGCTTGTCCAGGTCGTGCCGGGCCCGGAAGGATCGACCAACCTGGTCGCCTATTTGAAACGCCCGAAGGAGGACTAATGAGCGCATCTAAGCGACTGGCCGAACTGGGAATCACTCTGCCGGAGGTTCCCACTCCGGTCGCGTCCTACCAACCGGCTGTACGAGTGGATAACCGGATCTATGTTTCCGGCCAGGTTCCGCGTCTGGATGGCGAATTGACGGCTACCGGTCGCCTCGGCGCGGATGTGAGTGTGCAGGCGGGAGCTGAAGCTGCCGAGGTATGCGCCCTGAATGCGATTGCAGCCGCGGCGGAGGTTGCCGGTGGGATCGATAACATCACCCAGGTGATTAAAGTCGTCGGCTACGTTGCCGCCACCCCCGATTTCACACAGCAGCCGCAGGTGATCAACGGCGCCTCAGATCTGATCGGAAAGATTTTCGGTGACGCAGGGGCGCACGCGCGCGCTGCCGTTGGCGTGGCCTCCTTACCGCTGGGAGTGCCGGTTGAAGTCGAAATGATCGTCGCGGTGAAATAGCGCCGCCAGCCACACATAGTAAGCACCCCGGCAGCTGCCGGGGTGCTTTTCAACGAGGTATTCGAGGTGCTCTAGCGTGCGCGCCGACGCAACCGGTCAAGATCGAGCAGGTGTACCCCGCGGTTTTCCAGGACTAGCCAGCCACGTGAGCCAAATTCAGCCAGGGACTTATTGACAGTTTCACGAGAGGCCCCCACCAGCTGGGCGAGTTCTTCTTGCGTGAGGTCATGCGGTACGTGCATTGTGCCTTCAATCCCGGGATGTCCGAAGCGGTCGGCCAGATCGAGTAGTGCCTTGGCGACACGTCCGGGCACGTCAGAAAAGACCAGGTCGGCAAGTGCATTATTGGTCCGGCGCAAGCGCTGGGCGAGGGCGCGGAGCATATGCTTTGCCAACTCTGGGCGCGTATCGACGAATTTCATCATTGCGCTGTGTTCGAGTTCCAGCAGCCGGGTGGAGGCCACTGCGGTTGCGGTTGTTGAGCGTGGGCCCGGATCAAAGAGCGTGAGCTCGCCAATCATTTCGCCAGGGCCAAGCACGGCGATGAGATTATCACGTCCATCATTGGAGGTGTGACCAAGTTTTACTTTGCCTTCCACAATAATGTAGAGGCGGTCACCTTCTTGGCCTTCGAGGAACAGCCGTTCTCCGCGGCGAAGCGCAACGTCGGTGGTCAGCGAGCGGAGCTCGTCCTGATCATGCGCATCCAGTGCGGAGAAGAGCGGCACGGTCTTAAACAGGTTTTCGTCCACTGCACTCCCTAACGTCGGTTGAGGTGACCGTCGATCGGTCACAGACTGTGAAGTCAAGCACCGTTTATCATAACGCGAAAGCACCCCGTGTGGTCAATTCCACCTCACGTAATCTAACCGGTATGGAACTGGAAGCGCGCGCACTGGCGATCGATGACCACTTAAGACACGCCTACCCTGATGCCGCATGTGCGCTGCGCTATCGCAATGCTTTTGAACTGCTGGTGGCAACTGTGCTGTCTGCGCAGACAACCGACGCGCGGGTCAATATGGTCACCGCCACGCTATTTCAGCGCTTTCCTACCGCCCACGCGCTCGCTGGTGCAGCTGGCTGCGAGGTGGAAGCAATCATTCGACCACTGGGCTTTTTCCGTCAGAAAACCCGCTCCTTGCTCGCACTGTCTGCCCAACTGGTTGCCGACCATGACGGGCAGGTACCCCAGACGCTAGCCGAGTTGACTCAGCTACGCGGGGTGGGGCGGAAAACCGCAAACGTGGTCTTGGGCAATGCCTTTGGGATCCCCGCCATTACGGTTGATACCCACGTTGGACGCCTTGCCAGGCGCATGGGACTCACCGATGCCAAGCGCCCGGAGGATGTGGAACGAGATTTAGCGCGGTTGTGGCCCCAACAGCGGTGGACGATGGCCTGCCATCGCATGATTGCGCACGGCCGGCAGGTGTGTCGGGCGAGGCGGGCGAATTGTCAGGGCTGTGTGCTCACGCAGCTGTGTCCC
>JAUNVN010000230.1 GCA_030537655.1 Bowdeniella nasicola
CCGTTGCAGCTGCCTCGTCAAGCACTCATGGATGACTGAAAACAGGTGTGGATGGTCTGCAAGCTCGGCGGTTTCCAGCTCAGTGAGCAATTCGGTGACACTCGCACTTTGGCGTTGATGATCAGCCGGTGTACTCACGGTGCGACCACCGTGAACGTTGGACAGGTCTGCGCGGCCTGCGGTCCCGCCTGCCACATCGCAGTAACCACCGCACGGTAGGCAGTCACTGGTAGGCGCGTATCGTCAGTGACCTGACTCAAACCACCACCGGCTGGCGATCCCGGCTGGTAGTACAGCCCCTGATCACTGACGATTGCGATATCGTCAGCGCACGTCGCGGCACTGAGCACGGTGCCGTGAGTGAAGTCGTGACCGAGCGCTGCGCTGAGCGCCTGCATACTCAGTGTGGTCGGCGCAGCATACGGCTGCGCGAGTTCGTTGAGATTCACCAGTAAATAGTCGGGACGCTCTTCGGGACGTGCCCGCACCACATCATGGGCCTGGCTAATCCCTGTCAGGACATGAATTGTTGGAATATCCGCGGCCACGCCCCCGGCAATATCGGTGTTTAGTCGGTCGCCGATCACGACGGGTCTGCGCGCATCACCAACCGCCTGAGTAAAAATTGTGGGCGCGGGTTTACCCGCGGTGATCGGTTCGACGCCCGTAGCAGCCACCACGGCAGCGACCATCGCCCCGTTACCAAGCGCGAGACCGCGTTCGGTTGGCAATGTCGAATCGATATTACTGGCGTAGTAGGTTGCTCCCTGACGAATGGCATATGCCGCTTCAGACAGCTGTTTCCACCCCACTCGCGCATCCATGCCCTGAACAACCGCAACCGGGTTGGATTCCGCGGAGGTGGTGAGAGTGTAGCCGGCATCAAGAAGTGCACTACGCAACCCGTCTCCACCAACCATGTAGACACGCTGGCCGGGAGCCACATCTTTTTTCATCAACTCGACGATTGCCATCGCCGCCGTCGTAACTTCGTGTGGCGCGGTTGGGATATGAAGGCTGGTGAGCTTATCAGCGACTTGGAGCTGATCGCGTGAGGCGTTATTCGTCACGAAATGGAATTCCAGTCCCAGTTCGCGCGCACGCCGAATACCGGTAATCGCCGAGTTAATCGACTTGGTCCCGTGGAAAGCTACGCCGTCTAAATCACAAAGAGCACGGTCAAACTGTGTCGCTAGCGCGTGAGTCATTATTGTCCTAGTCGTCTTGTACGATCAACAGGTCGTCATCCAAACTTTCTCCATCAACATTTGTCGGTGGACAAAGGTGCTCAGATTCGCCGGCCATCGCGTCGGCTCGAGCGTCGTCACCAAGTTCACGTAACCGATCAGCGCCGACACTCAAAAGCCGTGCACGCGCTTCGTCACTATGCTCACGTGCCAATTCCGTTTGAATAGCCTGCAATCCCGCCTCACTCTCGCCGAGATCCGCATACGCACCAGATTCAACCAGTGCAAGTTCCGCGCGGAAATCATCGGTTAGTTCATCGCGATTGACCTCACTGATCAGCTCTAACGCCCGCTTGGGATTGCCACGACCGCGTTCGCAGTCAGCTGCGATGACTTCATGTGCCTTCGTGCCAGTCAACCGGCGGAAGGCGTGAATTTCCCTGAGAGCTAACGCCCACGCTCCCGTCTTATAAGATGTCAGCGCCAATGCCTCACGGACAATTCCGACGCGAGCTGCCCGCCGTTGGGCGGCTAAGGCATGTTGGTGGGCGGCCTGCGGGTCTGAATCAAGCAAAACTCCAGCCATCACCAAATGACAGGCAACAAAATCGGCAACCTCTTTGCGTAGGCTAAGCAAGTGTTTGCGCATTTGCGGGTCGAGCATGTCCGCACTCACGCCCTCGGGAACAACCGGATCGCCGCTACGGCGTTCCTCATTGACGACGTTTTCGCTCTCAGCACCCTCCTGCGACTCGTCGTAGGTTGCCGGGATGTCACGTTCCTGCTCATCGGTGGACTCGTGCGCCCAATGTGGCGTGCGGTCTTGTCCAAATCCGGGCCGGACGTTGTCATCACGGCCGCGACTTCTGCGTGCGGGGCGTTCATCTCGAAAACGTCCGCGACTGCGGCCGGACCTGTCGTCACGGCGACGACGGTCACCTTCGCGACGGTTTTGCCACCCACCGCCGCGATCATCACGCCCGCGCCGCTCATCACCATCACGGTGTTGCCACCCACCACGGCGATCATCACGCCCGCGCC
>JAUNVN010000231.1 GCA_030537655.1 Bowdeniella nasicola
TATTACTGTCAGGATGAATCGGTGCGCGGTCCTGCCCTCGATGCGGCGGCCTACCAGCTTAAACGCGGCGGACTTATCGTGATGCCCACAGATACGGTTTATGGGATTGCCTGCGATGCTTTTGATCCCGCTGCAGTGACGAAACTGCTGTCAGCCAAGGGGCGCGGCCGCGATATGCCCCCACCGGTCCTGGTCGGTCAGGGGGCTGTCCTTGACGCCCTTGCCGCGCAGGTCAGTGAAGCAGCGCGCCTGCTCACCGAGCAGCTATGGCCCGGCGCACTGACAGTGATCGTACCGGCCCAACCGTCATTGACGTGGGACCTGGGGGAAACCTACGGCACAGTGGCGCTGCGCATGCCCGCTGATGAACTCGCGTTGGAGCTATTGGCCAAAACCGGGCCGCTTGCGGTCTCCTCTGCTAACCGCTCCCACCTGCCACCGGCCCACAGCGCCCAAGAAGCCGAAGAGTACTTCGGTTTCCAGGTTCCGGTCTATCTCGATGGTGGTCGTCGAGAGCGCCAAGCCCCCTCCACTATCGTGGACTGCTGTAATCCAATCCCTCGGGTGGTACGCATCGGGGATATTGATCAGGAAACACTGCGTGAACTGGTCGGCGAAATCGAGGTTGATGCGCAGCCGTGAAGGGCTATTTGCTATTGATGGTGCTGGCTGCGGCCGTTACCTACCTGACCACGCCACTGGCACGCACACTGGCGGTTGCCACCAATGCCTTCACCCCGGTGCGAGCCAGAGATGTCCACCTGGAAGCCACGCCACGAATGGGTGGTGTGGCAATGATGCTCGGGCTGAGTGTCGCCTTGGTGGTCGGCACCCAAATGTCCTACCTGCAACGTGCGCTGACCGATGGGGGACGTGTGTGGGGGATCTTGGGGGCGGCAGCCATTGTCTGTCTCCTGGGAATGGCCGATGATATTTGGGAACTGGACTGGATGACCAAACTCTCCGGTCAGGTCCTTGCCGCAGTTGTGCTTGCCTGGTCGGGAGTGCAACTGGTGAGCCTGCCCATTGCCGGGATCACCATTGGCTCATCGCGGTTTTCGCTGATCACCACGGTACTGGTGGTGGTGGCGGCGATGAATGCGGTGAACTTCGTCGATGGTCTCGATGGTCTTGCTGCCGGGGTGGTGGGCATTGGTGGAATTGCATTTTTCACCTATTGCTACATGCTCACCCGTACGGTTTCACCCGAAAACTATGCCTCTCTCGCCACCGCGGTGGTCGCGGTGCTGGTGGGGGTGTGCGCCGGATTCCTACCGCATAATTTCCATCGCGCCAGTATTTTCATGGGGGACGCCGACCCGGCCCGAGTCCCTGCCACCCAGGCGGCACCCGCATTCGTACCACTACTGCTGCCGATTGCCACCTTATTGCTACCACTGATCGATATGCTGTTGGCCGTTACGCGGCGCGTGCGTGCCGGCCAGTCACCATTCCAGGCCGATCGGATGCACCTGCACCACCGGCTATTGGACCTTGGCCATTCGCACCGCCGTGCCGTCTTGCTGATGTACCTGTGGACCGCGGTGACGACTTTCCCGCTCGCTTCCCTCATTGTGCTCGATGCGCGTTGGGTGGCGCTGGGGACCGCGATCGCGGTGGCAATCGCCGTAGTCATTACCCGCAATTGGCTCCGTCAACGAAAGGATAGCGGTGACCGACTCACCCGAAGAACAGCGCGAAGCTAACGCTGATGCGGAGATGGCAGAAATTACCGCTGCTACCCGCCAGATGTTCTCCCGCATTATCCGCGAACTGGTGATTGCAACTATCATCATCGCGGCTGTCGGGGCGGCAGGTGGCGGCCTGATCGATGGAATGCGTGGGGTGTGGGGGGCACTGCTGGCAACTGCGGTTGCCGCATTTTTCATCATCACCACCGTTGTGGTGATGTACGTGACTGCCGCCCAGCACGTCTTCCTCGCTGGTGCAGCCACAATGGCGGCGTGGGTGGTAAAAATGCTGCTGGTATTTTTCGTCCTCATTGCGGTACGCGGACGGGATTTTTATCATCCGGGGATTTTCTTAGCCACGTTGGCTGCCGTGATCATCGCCTCGACCGCAATTGAAATGCGAGCCCTACATCAAGCGCGTATTCCTTATGTCCAGCCCGGGATCCGCCGCCCACGCAAACAGTGACGTGTCTCACCATGCGTCATTTCGGTCCGGAGGACA
>JAUNVN010000232.1 GCA_030537655.1 Bowdeniella nasicola
AACGCCGCGCGTCCCGTTAACGTCGCATGACCCAGGAGATAGAGCGTATCGGTGGCATCACTGCCGGCCTGGCCATGGTCAGCAAGCCAATATGCGCGGTCGGCCGTTGGTGGTGTGTACTGGCCATCGATGGCAGCGGGCTGTGCGGCAACGTCGAGGGAAAGATCGATCACGGGGATATCTAACCGCAGGGGAGGGGCGGCGGGAAGCTGTTCAATCTCACCGAGTTCGGCAGCTAAAGGAACGGTACGCCGCTCGGTCAACACCGGTGCGCTGTGAGCCAGGTAGTACTGCCATAGGCCCCGTCCTGCAATGAGCAGACCGGCAATGATCAGCACGACTCCGAATGCAGCGACTATTCTCCAGGTGCGTGAGTGTGGCGGCGTCATACGGCCTTCCGCCTTGCAGCTCCCACCAGCACAAATGCCGCAGCTAAAAACAGCATCCCCGAACCGCCAAGCAGTGCCAATTCCAGTTCGGAGAGGCCCGATTGGTTGGAAACCGAAGCGGGTTGGGTAACAGAGGAGACACTGGCAGGTGATGGGGGAGGTGCCGGCGCCGAGGCATCCTCGTCCTCCACGGGCTGCTCATCGCCACGTAGATCGAGATCGACCCAGCCGGCGAACCTGCCCTTGTGGTTGGTAAACGCTAACGCGTAGCGTTTCTCACCAAGCTTGCCAATATCTAAGGTAATCGTCCCGTCAGGACCAACGCGTAGCCAGTCCACTGCCAATGCATTGGGATACATATACAGGTAGTACCAGTCACCGGGCTTCGCACCTGGCAACGTCACGGTCGCCAGGTTATTTTTTATCGTGATTTTCACGCCATTACCCGGAGCGGCCCGCAGCGCAGATTCCGTACCAAAAGCGGGGGGAGGGACAGTTTTAGGTTTGGGGAGCAACTGGGGTGGTATCTTCACCTGCACACTGCCTACCGGTGGGAGCACCACCGTCGGTGGGCGGACACCACTACCACCACTGCCGGCTGGCGGCGGTGCGGGTGGAGCCCACGGTGGGGTATCAGGATCGGTGGGAATTGGTTCGGGATCCGGAGTCGGTGCGGGGAGCTGTGGCTCGGAAATCTCCGGGGCTACGGCGCTGACCGGGGCGGGTGCCGACCAATTGATGGCATTGAGGAACACCTGGGTGAAGGCATGTGACCAATTACGCGTATCGAACGATGGCGCTGTTCCGTGCAACGCGAAGTATACGCTGCGATGTCCACCGTACTCGCTGATCGCAATCCCGTTACCGACATCCTCATTGGTTCCATCCGGATGGGTAATCAATGTCGAAGCGAGGACTTCACCTTCGGGAATATCACCGAATGCCGCATAGTATTTCGTTCCCGACTCACGTTCATTTTGTACCAGCAACGTATTGGGGCCAAAACTGCTTGCCGAACTAAAACCACGGGTGAAAATCGGGTGAGTGGTATGGATGTGGTACCCAATCCGCGTCAGTTCGCTATCTTGCGCGCCACTGCGCGATACGGGAGAGCCGGTAAGGCGCGAGATCTGCGCAATTCCGGCATCTTCGCTATATCCAAGATCGAGCCACAGCACACCGGTGCCAGCCTCAGCGAGATAATTCACGAACGCTTGGGCATGGTCGACTGAAACCTCCGGCGGATGATCCATCACGATCACATCGTATTTCGCTGTCTGCAACTCGCTAACCTGCGGGAGTTGCTCGGCGCCAGCGACGAGGAGTTGGTGATCGGAAAGGAAATCAACACTGCGGCCCGAATCTCCCACCACCAGGACAGAAATCTGTTTGGCAAGCCGATAGTTAATCCTCGTTTGTGCCCCCGCTGCCACGGGTGCGAGGCCAGAGATTGAATCGGTATATGCGGCGGCGCGTACCCGTACCCGATACTCACCCACCGGCAAATTCGAGAGCGTAAAGGTGCCATCTGCCGCACTCGTGGTGCGCAAATCAACCCCCACGACGGCTACCTCGGCATCAGCGATTGGCATCCCAGTTACCTGATCAACAACCGTGCCGGTAATCGTACCGGTGGTCAGCGGGGGTAATTCCACGGTCAATTGGGTGATGTGATTGTTGGAGACCACCACCGGCACGGACACGGTTTCATAGCCGAACCGCTCCACGGTGAGTGTGTAGTGTCCCGGAGTGATCTTCGCCTGGAAATTTCCGTCCGTATTGGTTTGCCACCTCTCGGAAAACT
>JAUNVN010000017.1 GCA_030537655.1 Bowdeniella nasicola
TGTGGGGGTCAATAACGATATACGGGGTTTCTCCCGGTAACACCCACCCGAGGCGGTCACGTGCCTGGGAGACAACATAGGCTTCGTTATTCCACCGCGCTTTTTCGCGCTCGTAGCCGGCAATGGATTCTTTTACTTCCGCAACTTCCGCCTGCAGGGCGCGAACCTGTTCCCGCTGTTGCACGTAGTCGGTCAGCGGAATCAGGACCGAGGGGACAATCAGCATCACCACGGTGACAAAAACGACCAGCCGCCAGGAAACCGAGACGGACCCGCGTGCGGTCGTGATGTGCAACCCGCGCGCTGGCCGGCGAACCTTCGTGCGACGACGACGACGCGCCTGGCGCGGTGGGCGTCTCGGTACCTGCCCGCGGCGCACATGGGCATGCGGGGGCTGGGGATGCCGCCGTTTGGGGCGTGGGGGACGCATTTTCACCCTCTCATTGTCACGTGACACGCCAATGGCACCGGAAGCTACACGCCGCGAGTAGACAAATGTGGCGGGGTAGGCGCCCCGCCACATTGGTCGCGATTACGTGGTTATTTCCGCTTGGCACGCGGGAAGGCACGGTGGCCGGCATAGCGAGCCGCGTCTTCGAGCTGTTCTTCAATGCGCAGCAGTTCGTTGTACTTCGCTACGCGCTCCGAACGTGCTGGGGCACCCGTCTTAATCTGACCGGCGTTAACCGCTACTGCCAAATCGGCAATCGTGGTGTCTTCAGTTTCGCCACTGCGGTGGGAAATCATCGTGGTCAAGCCCGAGCGGTGCGCCAAATCGATGGCATCCATCGTTTCGGTGAGCGTACCGATCTGGTTGAGTTTGACCAGCAGTGAGTTGGCGGCAGCGGTCTCAATCCCCTTGGCCAGTCGCTCAGGGTTGGTCACAAACAGGTCATCACCAACGATCTGCAGGCGATCACCAAGCTGGGCGGTCATCTTTGCCCAACCATCCCATTCGTCTTCACTGAGGGGATCTTCAATGGAAACGAGCGGGTATTTTTCCAGCAGCTGTTCGTAGTAGTTGATCATGTAGTCGGTATCGCGCTTTTCACCTTCGAACAGGTAGGTGCCGTTGTCAAAGAATTCTGACGCGGCAACATCCAGCGCTAGTGCGATCTCACTACCGGGCTTGTAGCCGGCCTTTTCGATGGCCTCCACAATCAGGTCCAGGGCAGCGGCATTGGATTCCAAAGACGGAGCGAAACCGCCCTCATCTCCCAGTCCGGTCGACAGGCCGCGGTCCTTAATGACGCGCTTGAGTGTGTGGTAGACCTCTGCACCCCAGCGCAATGCTTCGCGGAAGGTCCGGGCGCCAACCGGGGCGATCATGAATTCTTGGATATCCACGTTGGTATCCGCGTGGGAGCCACCGTTCAAAATATTCATCATCGGCACGGGCAGGACATGTGCATTCGGTCCGCCCAAGTACTGATAGAGGGGCAGACCGGAAGAGTCGGCTGCGGCTTTCGCGATGGCCAGGGACACCCCCAGGATCGCATTTGCGCCGATCTTGCCTTTATTTGTGGTGCCATCCAGGTCGATCAGCGCGTTATCAATACTGCGCTGTTCGGTGGCATCTAGGGAGAGGATTTCCGGGGCGATCACGTTGCGGACCGCATCGACCGCATCCAGGACACCTTTACCCAGGTAGCGGCCCTTATCGCCGTCACGGCGTTCGACGGCTTCGAATGCGCCCGTGGAGGCACCCGAGGGAACATCGGCTCGCGCAATCGTGCCGTCTTCTAGATAGAGTTCCACCTCAACGGTGGGGTTGCCACGCGAATCAAGAATTTCGCGTGCTTCAACAATTTCGATGCTCGCCACTGTGGCTCCTTTTCCAGGGGTTAGGACAATTGGGAGGGAATAATCGGACAATTCCAGCCTAGTGGTCTTCGGCGGGAAAATGTGGGTGGGCTGGTCAGCTTTCGTCCTCGAGTAATTACCCCTCGGGGGTTTCAGCTGCGCCGGGGATCCCCGACTCTAACCAGGATGGAGGTGCTTGCGGGCGCATCTGGGTGACGTCAATGTGATAGCGGGGGTTCACATTTGCGGCTTTGACGATCGCATCACGCCGGGCAACAACGTCGTTAACTTGCGCTTCTGGCAGCTCCATGACCTGCTGCTCGATCATATTGCCACGTAAGATTTCAACCGTGGTATCGGACAGATCATCGGCAGGAAGCCCCAGGGCCGTCAGTTCGTGACGCACCTCGGTCAAACTGATATCGATTCCCACTTCTTCCGCGGCCTCGGCGGTGGCGGCGGTGAGCAGCAAAATCCCGACAACTTCTGGGCCACTGACCATTTGGCCGGTCACCTGCGGTACTTCGGTGACGACCTCAGCGACCTGGTCTTCCGTGTAGTGACGATCCCCAACATAGGCCGCTGTTGCCGGTCGGCCACAGCCAGCTAGTAACCCCGCAGCGATCAGTATCGCTGCGGTTGCGCGCACGATTCGCACCGAATGCTCCTTTGATTAACGCTCGTTCCGTCCACGATTCTACGTCAGCTCAGCTCACTGAGTGCTACCCATCAGTCCCCCGTCGTATTCTTAGCGACAATCGAGGTGAGGACAGCCAATAGATCTCGCACCCACGCGAGGAGTTCATCATCATCAAGTTGGGCCTGCCCGATCGTGCGGGCATTTGGCAGCGGGATGAGTAGTTGGCGGGTCGCAAGGCGAATATGGGTGCCAGGGTAGAGGCGTTTGAGCCGCACCTGGGCACTATCGGGCAGCTGCAGCGGACCGATACGCAACCGCTGTCCTTGCACCACGATCGTTTGTAACCCAATATCGCGCGCCACATCGCGTAACTGCGCGAGGGTGAAAAGTCGGGATGTGACATGTGGCAGCGGTCCGTAGCGGTCTTCAAGTTCCGCGCGGACCTGATCTTGGGCTTGCTTGCCGTGGGCCTGTGAAATTTTTGTATACGCCTCCAGGCGTAGGCGCTCATGGCCAATGTAGTCGGTCGGTAGGTGCGCATCGATGGGCAGTTCCAGTTTCACTTCCCGCACCTGGCGGTATTCACCCTTAAAGGCCGCCACAGCATCGGCAACCATGCGCACGTACAGATCAAAGCCCACTCCGGCGATATGGCCCGACTGTTCCCCACCGAGCAGGTTGCCGGCGCCGCGAATTTCCAGATCTTTCATCGCCACTTGCATTCCGGCCCCCAAATCGGTGTGGGCGGCAATTGTCCGCAAGCGTTCATAGGCTGTTTCGGTCAGCACCTTATCGGGTGAGTAGAAGAAGTAGGCATAGGCCCGCTCACGTGAGCGTCCTACCCGTCCGCGCAGCTGGTGGAGTTGGGAGAGCCCAAAATTTTCCGCGCGATCAACAATGAGGGTGTTCGCGTTGGAAATATCGAGTCCGGTCTCCACAATCGTGGTACACACCAGCACGTCATAGTCACCATTCCAAAAATCGACAATGACGCGCTCCAACTGCGCTTCGGGCATTTTGCCATGGGCGACGGCGATTCGCGCTTCGGGCACGAGGGTGCGCAGTTCCGCGGCTTTCCTATCGATTGATTCCACGCGGTTGTGAACGAAAAATACCTGTCCTTCCCGCAGCATTTCTCGCCGGATTGCCGCACCGACCTGGGCGGCTTCATAGCGTCCCACATAGGTGAGTACCGGGTGGCGTTCTTCGGGCGGGGTGACAAGTGTCGACATTTCCCGGATTCCGGTAACTGCCATCTCCAAGGTGCGCGGGATGGGAGTGGCGGACATTGCCAGCACATCCACATTGGTGCGCAGCTGTTTCAGCGCTTCTTTATCTTCGACCCCAAACCGCTGTTCTTCGTCAATAATGAGCAGGCCGAGATTTTTGAACTGGACTTCTCCGGTCAATAACCGGTGCGTCCCGATGACCACGTCAATGGATCCATCCCGCACCCCCGCTTTCACCTCGCGTGCAGCCGCTGCGCTGTTAAAGCGAGAAAGGGAGGCAACTTTGACGGGGAATCCCGCATAGCGTTCGGTAAAGGTCTCGTAGTGTTGTTGCACCAGCAATGTGGTGGGACACAGCAGTGCCACTTGCATGCCATCTTGGACCGCTTTGAAGGCCGCGCGGATCGCGATTTCGGTTTTCCCATAGCCCACATCACCGCAAATGAGCCGATCCATTGGCATTTCGCGTTCCATATCGGCTTTGACCTCATTGATGGTCACAAGCTGATCGGGGGTTTCCACATAGTCGAAGGCATCTTCCAGTTCTGCCTGCCAGGGCGTATCGGGACCGAAGGCGTGACCTTTGGTAGCCGAACGCAGCGCGTACAGCCGAATGAGTTCACCCGCAATTTCGCGCACAGCTTTGCGCGCTTTCGATTTGGTTTTCTGCCAGTCTGAGCCCCCCAGGCGATGAAGTGTGGGGGTTTCCCCGCCGGTGTATTTACTCACCTGGTCTAACGAGTCGGTGGGCACAAACAACCGGTCAGGGGGACCGCCGCGCCGGCTCGGCGCATATTCCAAGACGACATATTCGCGCACCCCCTGGTGGCGCACCCCAACGCTGCGGGTCATCAGTTCAACAAATCGACCGATGCCGTGATGATCGTGGACGACATAGTCCCCTGGTTTCAATGCCAGCGGATCGACACTGCGGCGCCGTTTCGCGGGCATCTTTGCCCGGGCTTGGCGGTGGTCACGCCGCCGACCGGTCAAATCGGCGTGAGTGAGGTGCACCAGTTTGGCAACCGGTAATTCATAGCCTTCATCAAGGGCGCCGGTGGTGATGAGGATCTGCGCATCGGGGAGCGGAGCGGGCAGTGCTTCCACCAGATGTGCGGTGAGGTTCTCCTCGGCGAGTTGGCCCGCCACCCGTTGGGCGGGGCCTTTACCAGCCGTGGTAATCACCGTGAGATATCCCTGCTGCATCCAGGTACGTAAATCACGGGCAAGTGGTTCGAGATGACCGCGGTAGCGTTCAACCGGTTTGGCTGCCAGGATGATCTCCCCGTCGCGTCCTGCGGCCAATGCCCCCACATCCCAGCGGCTGCGGTGACGATTACGACGCGAAAATTCAGCGAGGGAAACAAATGATGCCTGTTCGATGACAACCGGTACTTTCCCGCCACCAGCAGCGGCCGTCCAGGCAGCTGAGAGGAACTCTTCGGTGGTGGCCATCAGATCGTCGACCCGCTTTTCAAGGCGCGGAGTATCGCAGGTGATGACAAGTGTGTCATCGGGAAGGTTATCGCTCAGCAGCTCCATCTCATCAACGAGTAACCCCGCGAGCGCCTCCATCCCTTCAACCGCAATCCCATCGGCGATTTTGGTGAGCATATCGGCCGCACCCGGCAGTTGCGTCACCGCCTGGGCTGCACGAGCTCGCACCTCGGCTGTGAGGAGAATTTCTCGGGCGGGCGGCGCCCAGACCACATCAGCCGGAGCAATTGAACGCTGGTCAGCAATCGCAAAACTGCGGATCTCATCAACCTCATCGCCAAAAAATTCGATGCGATAGGGATGGGCGGCCGTGGGAGGGAAGACATCAAGGAGTCCGCCGCGGACCGCAAATTCCCCGCGCCGCTCCACCAGGTCAACACGCCGGTAGGCACGATCGGAGAGATCGGTAGCAAGCTGTTCCAGTCCGATCTCATCACCCACGCGCACCGTCACCGGTGTGATCTGCCCGAGGTTGGCAACCAGTGGTTGCACTGCAGCGCGTACCGGGGCGATCACCACGCGCAGTGGGCCTGCCTCGGCAATATTCGGATCGGGGTGGCACAGGCGCCGTAAGACAGCTAACCGTTGGGCAACCGTATCGGCGCGCGGAGAAAGCCGTTCGTGCGGCAGTGTTTCCCAGGCGGGAAACACCGCGATCGTTTCCCTGGGAAGGTAGCTTTCCAACGCTGCGCGCAGCGTTCCTGCCTCGCGGGTGGTTGGGGTGATGATCAACAGCGGCCGCGCGGCAGCTGCCAGGGCAAACAGGGCGGGGCGGATCCCGTCAATCGCGACAATTGGATGGCGCTCACCGCGACTTTCCAAGGTCGCAAGGGCACGCTCGACGTTCCGATCACGACTAATACGGGGCAGAATTTCGCGGAGATTCACCTCTAAAGCTTAGACAAGACTGGCGCGCAGTGCGAACTGGTCCGCCTCAGCTACTGTGCAGGCGCATCTGCGCGGCGGCAAAACCGTTAGTGACCACATCGGTCACCACATCGGCACCCTCGGCGATTGTCACCGCCCAATCAGCTCGCTGACCGCGCGGAATTTGATTGAGCACATAGACGGCGGGATCCATCCGCTGGGGCGGGCGACCAATGCCGATACGTAGGCGCTGATAGGCACGTGTGCCCAGAGCCTGGGAGATTGATTTAAGGCCATTGTGGCCTCCTTCTCCCCCACCGGTTTTTAACCGTAAGGTGTGGGCGGGCAGGTCGAGTTCGTCATGGATGACCAACAGGTCGCTCACATCGAGATCAAAATAGCGCACCAGCGCGTGGGTGGTGCGTCCTGAGACGTTCATATACGAGTTGGGAATCGCGAGAATAGCGGCGGGTCCTGGCAGACCTCCCGCACCGATCCCCAGGCGCACCTCGGCGATCAGCGCGCCGGAGCGGTGGCGCGAAAGATTCGCGTCGCACCGCTCCAGCAGTTCGCCAATAATATGGTGGCCAGCATTGTGACGGGTATTGGCATAGCGCGGCCCGGGATTGCCCAGCCCAACGATAACCTTCGTCACCTATATTCCTTTCTGGCCTCCACCCGGTGAGGTTACTCGTCGTCGCCGGCTTCTTCCTCACCGTCAGTTTCGGCTGCTGCCTCGTCTGCAACCTCATCATCGTCGTCGCTGGGCACTTCGAGATCCGATTCGTCAATGCGGGGAATCTGCACCATGACCAGGGGCTGTTCCGGATCGAGGTCGGTGGTGACACCTTCGTCGAGTTGCAGGTCTTCCACCCGCAGCACGTAGCCGTCTGGCAGCCCTTCAACCGAAATTTCGATCTGTTCAGGAATGGCAATTACCGGGGCGTTCACCGTGAGGTTACCCAGCTCCTGGAAGGCAATCGTGCCGGGCTCGGGCTCGCCAACAAGGGTGACCGGAACTTCAACCTCAACGGTCTGGTCACGCTTGACGATCACCAGATCGATATGTTCAATTTCGCGGTTAACCGGGTTGCGTTGCAGATCTTTGACCAGGGCGAGGGACTTATCGTCGTCGTAGGTCACTTCCAGCAGCGCGTTAATATTGTCCTTCACGAGCAAGAACGTGTCGTGACCGGGAAGGGTCAGGTGGACCGGTTTTTCGCCGTGACCGTAGATCACCGCGGGAATCTTGCCATCGCGGCGCATCCGCCGGGCGGCACCTTTACCGAATTCAGTGCGAACTTCTGCGGCTAATTTTTCAGCCATCACTACTCCTTTGCTGGTTAACAATCGGCAAGTCGACCAGCAAAGTTCTGGCTGGCCGCGTCGATAACGGAAAACCGGTGGTTTTCCCTCGCCGAGGCAACGCCATTTAGCTTAACACTGCCACGCGCGTGACCCAACCTCACGCCGGGGGGCGCAAGACCCCACCGGCGTACGCCCTGCTAGGCGTTACCGTCAAAGAGGCTGGTAACCGAACCGTCGTCGAAAACTTCTCGAATTGCGCGAGCAATCAGCGGGGCGATCGGTAAGACGGTCAGGTTCGCGAAGCGTTTTTCTTTTTCGATTGGCAACGTATCGGTGATCACCACTTCGCGGGCCCCACATTCGGACAGCCGCTGGACGGCGGGATGGGACAGCACCCCGTGGGTTGCTGCCACAATCACGTCCTTGGCACCGGCCTCCAGCAGCACACGTGCCGCTTCAGCAATGGTGCCGCCGGTATCGATCAGGTCATCAACCAGCACACAGCTGCGCCCTTCGGCATCCCCAACCACCCGGTTGGCCACCGTTTGGTTTGGCCGGGAGGTATCGCGGGTTTTGTGCACGAAGGCCAGTGGTCCACCGCCGAGTTTCGCCGCCCATTTTTCTGCCACTCGGATCCGCCCGGCATCCGGGGAGACGACCGTGCAGTTGGAGGTATCAACGCGGGTGCGGACATAGTCGGTCAGGATCGGCATTGCCCACAGGTGGTCGACCGGTCCGTTGAAAAAGCCCTGGATTTGAGCGGCGTGTAAATCAACGCTCATAATCCGATCGGCGCCAGCGGCGGTGAACAAATCGGCCATCAGTCGTGCGGAGATCGGTTCGCGTCCGCGGTGTTTTTTATCCTGGCGCGCATAGGGGTAGCACGGGGCGACGACAGTGATCCGTTTCGCGGAAGCGCGTTTGAGCGCATCGACCATAATCAGCTGTTCAACCAGCCATTCGTTAATTGGTGAGGTGTGCGACTGCAGCACGAAAGCATCCGCACCGCGCACCGATTCGGAAAACCGCACATAAATTTCCCCGTTGGCAAAGTCATATGCCGTTGTTGGCAGGACTTCAATGTCCAGTTCTTCGGCAACTTCTTTTGCCAGCACCGGGTGGGCGCGCCCTGAAATCAATACGAGGTGTTTCTCGCCTTGCGTGTGAATCCCAGTCATAATTTGTCGGTTCCTCCTAGAACTGGCGTGGGCTTGGACGCTGCACTGGCGTCGCGGTGGTAACGATGATCACTCATCTTTGGGGGCCGCCACATGGGTATGTGCGGCAATGCGCTGGTTATCCCCAACGCGTGAACCCGCCCCGAGGGATGTAAACGGGCCCACTGTGGCGCCGGGACCCACGAGGGAAAGTTCCGCCTGGGTTCGCACAAGCTGTGCGCCAGCGCCGATCTCGCAATCGGACACGGTGGTGTAGGGACCAATCACGACGTCCTCGGCAATCGTGGTGGCTCCCAAGAGCTGAGAGTACGGATAAATTGTGCAGTTCGCTCCAAGTGAGACATCCATGTCGATCCTGGTGGTCGCCGGATCGATTACGCTCACCCCCTGGCGCATCCACCGTAGGAGGGTGCGCTGGTTCAATTCTCGGTCTAGTTCTGCCAGTTGAGCACGGTCGTTGGCTCCCTCGGCGCTTTTCGCGTCGGCAAGCTGGTGGGAACCCACGCGCCGACCGGCCTTGGCAGCCAGGGCGATCACATCGGTGAGGTACACCTCGCCCTGGGCGTTATCCTGATCCACCTGCGTGAGCATCTCGCGGAGAGTGTTGGCATCAAAGACGTAGGTTGCGGTATTAATTTCGGTGATTTTCCGTTCGGTGGCACTCGCATCTTTTTCTTCCACGATGCCAATAACCCGCTCACCTTCACGCACGATACGTCCGTAACCAAAGGGGTTGGTAAGGGTTGCTGACAACACGGTCACCATATTGCCCGCATCGCGATGGGCCGCGAGAAGTTCACGCAGCAGTTCGCCATCCAGCAGTGGGGTATCGCCAGCGGTGACGACAATATCGCCGTCAATCTCGCCCAGGGCGGTAAGGGCACACTGCACTGCGCGTCCGGTCCCGGGGATGTCATCTTGGTCGGCAATGACGATATCCGCGTCGCATTCCAGCGCGTGGGAGGCCACCTGTTCGCGTTCGTGACGCACCACAACGCACAGCCGCTGCGGTGTCAGTGCGCGTCCGGCAGTGATCGCATGTTGCAGCAGGGTGCGCCCGGCTGCGCGATGGAGAACTTTCGGGAGGGAGGATTTCATCCGGGTACCGGCCCCGGCAGCTAAAACCACAACAGCGGCAAGTGGCGTCAACGAGTTGGACACGGGTGGGTGATCAGCAGTGGGCACTCAGGCTCCAATGGTTGTGGGGAAGGTGTCAGCGCTTCTACTCTAACGTGAGAAATGACCCCGGTGGCGCCTTGGCACCCGAGAAATGCCCACCAGGTGGACAACAAAGCGGACAAAGATAACAAAAATGCCGACCAGCCGGTCGGCATGTGGTTCCGCCCCCAGGATTCGAACCCGGATCTCAAGGCACCAAAGGCCTGCGTGCTGCCGTTACACCAGGGCGGAAGGAAACCTCGAATAGTGTAACCGCTTTCGGCAAAAAACCCCAACGCAGCAGATCACATCACCCGGTAGACCACCGCGCAGGCAGTCATGGAATGATTGGGGTGTGGTCCCAACAAAGAACACCCCCGCACGTTCGCGGATGTCAGCAACCGAACGACGCGAACAGTTGATTCGTGTCGCCAGAACGCTCTTTGCCCAACAGGGCTTTGATTCCACCAGTGTGGAAGAACTCGCGGCAACCGCGCACGTATCCAAACCGGTGGTATATGAACATTTCGGCGGCAAAGAAGGAATTTACGCCGTCATTGTTGACCGGGAGGTGCAAAAACTCACCTCGACGATCATTGCCTCCCTGGATGTGGGAGGCCATCCTCGTGAAATCGTGGAGCGCACCTCACTGGCATTGCTGAAATATATTGAGCACAATTCCGATGGGTTTCGCGTCTTGGTACGTGACTCACCCATTACCCAAACCGGGTCGACGTTTTCCTCACTCATCGGTGATGTCGCCAGCAAGGTGGAGCATCTGCTTGCCGATCAGTTCGCCCGCCGTGGGCTCAACGCGCATTTCGCGCCGATGTATGCCCAAATGCTCGTCGGGATGATTGCCCTCACCGGGCAGTGGTGGCTGGAGGCACGCGAACCCGACACCAGTCAGGTAGCCGCTCATCTGGTGAACTTGGCGTGGAATGGACTGCGCGGAATGCAGCGTGAGCCGCATTTAACCATTGATCACGACTCGGCTGTCCTACCATTTGCCAGCGGTGATGACTGCGCGCACTAATACGAAAACCAGGTGCGCTCGCCCGTGGCGATCCGCACCTGGTATCACATTGTGACGACGAGTTTAGCCGCCAAAAATTCGAGTAAAGAAGCCACCGCGTTCAGCTTTTGCGGCCGCAATTTCATCAGCTGAGTGCTTCCCATCGCACCACTGGCCGCGCGGAACGCTCGCTTTGACCTGCGCGATGTGCTGTCCACATCCAGCCCACGTTGTTTTCTGACATACCTTACATGTCACCGGTCGGCACATAGGGGCTTCCTTTCGCTGTTGCGTTAATCCGCCAACACTATACCCCCGGGGGTATTTGTGATGCAACTGGTTTCGTCGCTTTACAATCTCGCGCAGCTCATCGCGGGCGCACGCGGCACAGGTGCCGGCCGATCATAAACCTGATGGGCGTATCTTCCACCTGCGCACCGGGCACTGGCCGGCATTATTCGCGGTGCAATCCCCCCCTTGCCGCACACCCGCGCGCGGTAAGCACACCCCTGATCTTTCCTCCTCGCGCATGAGGTGGGCAGCCACGCGCGTGCACTAACATGACTTCGAACCGCATCGCTGTTCGGGAAGGATTATCGATGCCAGACCTGGTTGTTGACGGGTTAGTGAAAAAATTCGGTTCGCTCGTGGCGCTCAAGCAGCTGACATTTCGCGTCCGTGAAGGGGAGATTTTTGGGTTTGTGGGAGCTAACGGCGCCGGGAAAACCACGGCGATGCGCATTATGCTCGGCGTACTCGCCGCTGATCGCGGCACCGTCACCTTCGCTGGTGCACCGCTTGATTTTGCCTCCCGCCGGCAGGTGGGATACATGCCAGAAGAGCGTGGTCTCTACCCGAAAATGCGCGTTGGTGACCAGCTGACCTACCTCGCCCAACTACACGGATTGAGCCCAGCCGCTGCGAAAGCGGCGATGGAACACTGGACCGACCGGCTCGGTGTCGCTGAGCGGCGCGGCGATGAGGTGCACAAACTCTCCCTGGGTAACCAGCAGCGTGTCCAGCTTGCCGCGGCACTGATCCATAACCCGAGTGTGCTCGTATTAGACGAACCCTTTTCCGGCCTGGACCCCATTGCCGTCAAGGTGATGAGCGAGGTGCTGATCGAACAGGCAGCACGGGGCGTGCCGGTGATCTTTTCCTCCCACCAACTCGATCTGGTGGAGCGATTGTGCGACCGCGTTGGGATTATTCGCGACGGTGAACTCATCGCCTGCGGCACGATCAGTCAGCTGCGCCAAACTCCCGAACAGACCATCGATATCACGGTCAGCGGTGCGGCTCCCACCTGGTCAGCACAGCTGCCACCTGCGGTGCGTGTTGTGGAATCTGATGGTGAGCACACCCGCGTGGTGATTGCAGCCGGTGACGGCCAGGCGCGTCGCGCGTTGGTCCACCTGGCAATCCAGGCCGGTGAGCTGCAAGAAATCCGTAACTATTATCCGCCGCTGACCGAACTGTATGCCGATGTGATGGCAGGTGGTCGCGACAACGTATTGGAGGAAACCACATGAGGGATGTGCTGCTGATCGCCAAACGCGAATTTCGCATCAATCTCCTAAAAAAGTCCTCCATCATCTCGCTGCTCATCACGGTTATCCTGATGCTTGCAGGAATGGGAGGCTTGCAGTGGCTGTCCACCAAGAGTGACGATGCGCCCGCGGCAACAATCGGCGTGTCGGGCGCAGCCGGTGAGCTCAGTGCCGCCTTACAAACTGCTGGCAGTCACCTTGGCGCCGAGATCACACTCGAGGAGCTGAGCGTTGATGCGGGCGAAACCCAGCTCCGTAACGGCGATATTGACGCCTACCTGCAAAGCGTTGATCCACCGGTGGTGCTGGTTGATGGCCACCTTCCTGACATCGCCGCCTCGGCGCTGTCAGCAGCATTGCAGCAGCGCGCCGCTGAGCAGTATTTGCAATCGGTGGGAGGAAACGGCAGCGAACTGGCTGAAGCGCTTGCAAGCGCCGAGCTGACTCAGGTCGATATTTCCACTGACGAGCAGGATGCTGGCGCCTACATTTTCGGCGTTGTGGTGATCGTATTGCTCCTCCTCACCCTAATCACCGGCGGCTCGATGATCGGCATGGGCGTGGTGGAAGAGAAGTCGTCGCGAGTGGTGGAGATTTTGCTCGCCACCGTGCGCCCACTGCAGCTGCTTGCCGGCAAGGTCCTTGGGATTGGCGCGGTGTCCTTTATCTGGCTGCTAATCTATTTCGCCACCATGCTCACCGGTGTGCACGTCTTTGGTCTGCAGCAGCTGGCACCGGGCGTTAATCTTGGTTTCACCGTGCACGTGTTGGTGTGGGGTGCACTTGGCATCTTGATGTACGCGGTAATGTGGGCGGCGCTCGCCTCGCTGGTTTCACGCCAAGAAGATATTAGTGTCGCCTCAATCCCGATGACTTTTTTGCCAATGATTGGGTTTTATCTCGCGATGTTCACGGTGCCGGACACCTCCACGTCCGGACTTTCCACCGTCGTGATTGTCATAACGCTCATTCCGCTCTTCACCTCGATGATGATGCCGATGCTGCTCATATACGGCACCGCCCCGGCCTGGCTCATTGCCGCAGCCTATGGCGCCCAACTTCTTGGCATCGCGGTGGTGTTAATCCTTGGTGCGACAATCTATCGGCGCGCCGTGATGCACTCCGGGAGCCGGATGAGCCTGAAGGAGGCGCTGTTTGCGCGCTCGTAGCGTAATGTGGAGCCGTGAATGCTGAAGCTTTCGATGCCGATGAAGTCGACCGGATTGTCGCGGCCTGGGCGCGTGAACGCCCAGATTTAGACACCGGTCCACTCCAGGTGTTCTCACGCGTCTCCCGGCTGGCTCGACACCTGGACCTGGCGCGGAAAACTGCATTTCGCACCCACGGACTGGTGATTTGGGAGTTCGATGTCCTCTCGGCGCTGCGCCGGGCCGGAAAGCCCTATGAGCTCACTCCTGGCCAGTTGATGGCCTCAACATTGGTCTCATCGGGAACTATGACCAACCGGATTGACCGCATGGTTGATCACGGTCTGGTGGTTCGTCATGCCGATCCGCAAGATCGCCGCGTTGTTCGCGTCCGGATCACCACCGATGGGATGCGCCGGGTGGATCGGGCGATGGCGGAACTCTTGGAACGTGAGGCCCAGCTGTTAGCGTCTTTGCCCACCGCGGTGCGCACAGAACTCGCCGGGCTCTTGCGCACGCTGTTATTACCTTTTGAATGCTAACGAAGAAGCGCCAACCACGGCTTGCGGTCGGCGCCTATTCGTGTTGTCCGAAGACAACTGATGTGCCTGTCGAGCACCAGTGTGCTCGATGCGGTTAACACTATCTGTGTTACAGCCTGGGATTCTATCGATTATCGAGGCTATATGTGCAAATTAAGTCCAGATAGCGGTCGATATTAGCCTGGAAGAATTCAGCCCGAGCGGCGGGCATCATCGGTGCGTCATTATCGCTGAGCTCGCGCGATGGGGAAATGAAACCGTCCGCTTGGCCCCGCGGTGGGCAGATCACAACAGGATAGCGCCAATGGGAGATGCTTTTGGGCAGCAGAGCTCATCTCGCCAACCGGAAATGGTCGCAAACCGGTCCGTGTCTGCCTGCCCCCGATTGCAATTGACCGCCCATAACCGCAAAGTCGGGTGGCATACACCCGGGGCGGAGGTCGCGCCAGGTCCATCAGCGTGGACGCGGTACTCACAGCCGCGCCGCTTCGCCACCACCAAGGGGGGGAACCCCCCGAAAGGACGTCACACCGCAGTTCATTATTTGTGACCGCCCGGTGCTATGGGGGTGCGTTTTCCTCCCAAATCGTGGGAGAAATTCATCGAACCGCCCCCTGGGTGCCGCATTAGTCTTCGCGGCGTACCCACACTGCGGTGGTGGCCGCATCACCGAGTTGGATGCGCTCACCGGCAACCTCAATGGTGATCCCTCCCGAATAGGGGGCGCCTTCATCGAGGGTGAGCTGGGAGCCCACCGTGATATGACAGCTGGTGAAATACTGCAGCAGTTGCGGATCATCATCGGCGATCCGCTCAACGCGCACCACTGCTGGCGGGGTGATTGCCGACAGCTGTTCGGCAGTAACGCTGGTGAGGGAACCGTCGGGAGCGGGGATCGGGTCACCGTGCGGATCACGATCAGGATGGCCGAGCAGTTCGGCGATCCGCTCCACCATAAAGTCGGACACCGCATGTTCGAGTGTTTCTGCCTCATCGTGGACCTGATCCCAGCGATACCCGAGGGTTTGCACGAGGAAAGTTTCAATCAGCCGGTGGCGGCGCACCATTTGCAGTGCCACGGCGCGCCCCGCCTCGGTCAGTGATACTGCCCCGTAGGGGGCGTGAGAGACGAGCCCCTGATCGGTCAGTTTTCGAATCGCATCCGATGCGGTCGACAGTTTCACCCCGACGCGCGCGGCAATCACCGAGGCGGTCACGGGCGTGTCATCCCATTCGCCAAGATTCCAGATTGCCTTCACATAGTTTTGGCTGCTCTCCGACAGCTGTGAAACCTGCATACCTTGAGGCTACCAGCCTCACTCTTCTGCTTCGGCTGCTTGCAACCAGGCCGTCTCAATCCGCTCGCGTTGGGTGATCAGCGTGTCGTGATCGTGAGCACGGCGGTGCAGTTCTGCGAGATCCTCACCGCTGGCAAGAGCGGCGAGGTCCGCTTCAACCTCGGCGATTTCTGCTTCGAGTTTTTCCAGTTGCCGTTCTAGTCGTTGCCGCGTTTTGCGGGCTTCACGTTGGCGGGCGGCGCGGCTTGGTTCCACCCGTTCCGCACGCTGGGGTTGCGTGGGTTTGTAGGAGGCTTGCAGTTCGAGATACGCATCGACACCGCCGGGAAGATCGCGTAGTTGCCCGCCCGGGAGGACCGCCAGCTGTCGGGTGGTGAGGCGTTCGAGCAGATAGCGGTCATGGGAGACCACCACCAGCGTTCCCGGCCACGAATCGAGCAGATCTTCAATTGCGGTGAGGACATCGACATCCAAATCGTTTGTTGGTTCATCGAGGAGTAACACGTTGGGTTCAGCCATCATCAGCCGTAAAAATTGCACGCGGCGGCGCTCCCCACCAGAAAGGTCGCGCACCGGCGTGTAGGCACGCTGGTGACTAAAGCCCAGCCGTTCGACCAACTGGCTGGCACTTAGGGTTTTCGTTCCGATTGCAATATGGGTCGCGATATCGTTGACGGCCTCAATCACCCGCCGCTCGCCCAGCGCATCAAGTTCGCGACTGTCTTGACCCAGTTTTGCTAACGCTACGGTTTTCCCACGTTTGATCCGTCCCGTTGTTGCCTCAAGCTCACCGGCGAGAAGGCGCAGGAGGGTTGTTTTTCCGGCACCGTTTCCGCCGAGGATCCCATAGCGTGCACCGGGGGCGAGCCGCCAGGTGATATCGCGTAATATCGGCTGGCTCCCA
>JAUNVN010000018.1 GCA_030537655.1 Bowdeniella nasicola
GGTCATCACGATCCAGAGGCGTAACGAAGGTGGAATTGAGTTTCCGCACCATTTGGTGCGTGCATTTATCTGCCTCATTTTCAACATGATGCAGCTGCTGGCCAATATCGCTCTGGTTGGAGTTGTCACTGCACGCCAACTGGGCAAGCAGATCAGCGCCGGTTACCAGGTAATTGGCAGCTTCGGTCAAAATGTCAAAAAATGACGTATCACGAGGGGTTAGCCGAAAGCGCACCGCTCCTCCTTTTTCTGCATCACGAAGGACACCAAACTGGCGTCTATCGGTAAGGCTAAAGCAGGACGGGCAGATTACCGAATTCGGAAGAAAACGATGAGCGGGCCTATCTCAAATATTGTCGGACAAATCCCTCAAATCCCCCAGTTATGGCCAGCAAACGTGGCTGGGGGAAGAAAAATGTGGGGGAATTATCGCACCGGCGAGGCACTGGACCGACAAGCGCCTCACGGCGAGTGGCCGCTCGAAGCGGCAAATGTTGGAGCCCGGGGCATGCCGGCCCAGCGCACCGTTCAGCCTACGTGTTTCGTTGCTGGCGCGCGAGTTAATCACCAAAATGACGGACGGAACAAGGCGGGTGTCTTGGCTTGGTCGATATCGTTGCCACATTGTTCCATCGCGGTGGCATTTCGCTAGACTCGATGCAGCACCTGGCACAAAGGAGAAGTCGCGATGATGTCTGCCTCGACGCGCGCGGTAGTAACCGCCGGCGCATGTGTGCTCCTGGCAGGTGCGGTCGTCTTTTCACCCAACTCCTACCTTCCCGCCGCCCTGGTGGCGATCGCAATTGTGATCTTCGCTGTCGGCTGGCCACGACTGTTGGCAATCCCGACCCAACATTCGGCAAGTGTCGTGATTGCAGCAACCGGGATTGCCGGCGTGATCACCGCGATCACTGTGCAGCGGATGGTCCTGATCGCTCTGGTGGTTGCCGGCGGGATTATTGCCGCGTTCATTGCCCAGATGGCACGCAAAGATGGCCGCCCCCGGTTGGTGGAATCTTTGGCCGCTACCGTCACGGGCGTGGCTGTGGCATCGGCCGCGAGCGGGTGGGTGGCGCTGTTGGGACGCGATGAACAACCCAATGCAGGTGAGTTTCCCTCCCCGCTGGCCGTCACCGTCTTGGCGGCATGTGCGCTGGCGATCAGCTCCCTGGCGGTGGCGATGATCCCCGAGCGGTTCGCCCTTGGCGCTGCGATCATCACCCCGGGGATACTCGGGGGGATCCTTGCGGCTATCTTCCCCTCCATCCACCCGGTTGCCGGCATCCTCTTGGGGCTGGCCCTGGGGATCCTCGTCGGGGCACTAGACCAACTTTTTGCGCACTTTCCTGCCTCCACCCGACTGCGGCCAGCACTTGCCGCCGCCCTGCTGCCACTGCTGGGCGCTGGCATCGCCATCTATACGGTCGCGCGGGTGATCGCTACCCTGGAGCTATGAGCACCGAGCGAACCGGAATCGATTGGCTAATTGGCAACTGGCGGGGATGGGGGATCTGGAACGGATATGGCCTAAAGGACCAGGTCGTCCTTGAACACCTTGATATTCGTGATGATGGCGGCCCCTATCTGCAGGCGCAAAGTACCCACTATCTTGCCGCCGGCGGTACCATTGCCGGCGATGCCGATGCGCGCAGCGGCTACAGTCAGCTATCGCGAGGCGAAATCTGGGTGCACGAAACCTACTATCTGCGCGTTGATCCAACACTGGCGGGCAGACAGCTGGAGCGCTACCCCATCGAACTGATGCTTGCCAACCCGGCCGGCTATGTGGTTGCCGGCAGTGGTGTTGCTGAAGTTGGGCCCCACCAGTCGCGTCTGGCTGTCGCCAGCGATACGATCACCCGCACGAACACGGGCGCGGATATTGACCAGCTTGAACGTCACTATTTGTGGCGCGGTGACGAACTGTTTATCCGGGCAACCATGAGTGCCTTTGGATACACCGCTGTGCCCTACCTGAATATGCGCCTCGCGAAGGAAGATGATGATGCAACTCGATGAGCTGACCGGCGCGGTTGTTGATAGCGATGGGATCATGTGGCATCGCGGACGTCCCGCCCAGGAATATCGCGAGTTTGTGGCCGGCCGGGCCCTCGTCCCCCTGCCCGACTGGCAGCTGCTCACCATCTGCGGACCAGATCGCCTCACCTGGCTGCACGCTCTCAGCAGTCAACACCTGTCCAATCTGGTGCCAGGGCAGAGTAGCGAAACTCTGCTGCTGAGCCCAAATGGACATATCACCGCGGCGCTGGCACTCGTTGATGATGGTGAGCAGCTGAGCGTATTTGTTGAACGAGCCATTGCACCCGAGGTGGTAAACCATCTGGAAAAGATGCGCTTCGCAGCGCGAATCACTATCAGTGCTTCGAACGATCACGTGATTGCGCTGGCAGGTTCTGGCCGTGACAACCCGCCAATTGATCCCCAGGCAATCTGGGTTGATCCATGGCCGCACCTGCCCGGCGGTGCCCGCTACACTCCCGCCGGGGTGGAACCCGCGGCAACGCACATCGCGCTGGCTGCGGTATCTCCAGCGCACTGGCAGGAATACCTGGGAGCCCATGGCGAGACGATTGTCGGTGCGCTTGCCTTCGAAGCGGTGCGGATAGCCGCTTGGCGTCCGCGCTATACCCGCGAGGTAGATGAGCGCACCATCCCACCCGAACTTGACTGGCTGCGCACGGCAGTCCATCTCGATAAGGGCTGTTACTGCGGACAAGAAACGATTGCGCGGGTGGTAAACCTGGGCAAACCCCCGCGCCGGCTCGTGCTGTTACACCTTGATGGCAGTGCCGAACATCTGCCCGAACACGGCGCCCAGGTGATGTGGAAAACCCGGCAGGTGGGCACCATCACCTCGGCGGTTCGTCACCCCGAACTCGGACCGATTGCCCTGGCACTAGTGAAACGAAACCTCCCGGCAGATGCGCCGCTGCTTGTTGATGAGGTGGCGGCGGCACAAGAGATCATTGTCAATCCCAGTGGGGAGAGCGATGCGCGACCTGCCAGCCGGCCCGGTGCGGAGCTGCGCGGGGTGCGGCGCGGATTGCAACGCCCAACGATGCGCTAGGGCGCTATTGCAACACGATGTCATCGCCGGCGGTTGTCACCGGGATTTCCGTGAGGTTTTCGCGTGCGGGACCGCGGGCAACCGCCCCGGTGGCCGGATCGAACCACGAGCCGTGACACGGACAGTCCAACACGTCATCTTTGGGGCGCACCACACAGCCCGCATGGGGACAAACAGCAGAAAATGCGCGCGGACCGTCACTGGTTGCAACAATGACAATATCGGTACCGTTCGCGGTTTTTGTCACCAGTGGCGTATCGAGATCCGCACGGGTTGCCACCACCTCACCGGCTGGGCCCGCATCGATTGCTCCTTTAGATGAACACGCTCCAGCCAATGCGGCGATCCCACCGGCAGTAGCCAATAGTGCAAGACGACGTGACACACTCATAGCACCAGTATTAACCGCCCGCCCGGTCTGGCCAAGCTCAGGGGCAGGAAGGATGGAGGAATCATGCGCGCAGTTATCCAAGTGGTCACCCACGCTTCAGTACGGGTCCAAGATCAACTAATTGGGGCGATCGATAGCCCCGGGCTGGTGGTGCTTTTGGCTGCCACTCACGACGACGGTGAAGAGCAGTGCCAGTGGATGGCCCGGAAGATCGCCGACCTGCGGCTGATGCGCGGAGAAAAAAGTGTGGTGGAAGCCGGCGGAGCAGTCCTCCTGGTGTCCCAGTTCACCCTGTATGGCGAAGCGAAGAAAGGGCGGCGGCCGTCCTGGTCGAAAGCCGCTCCGGGCGAAATTGCCGAGGGGCTCGTCGCTCGGGTGGGGGAACTGTTAGCCGCACGTGGCATCGAAGTGGCAACCGGGCAGTTCGGAGCCGATATGCAAGTGTCCCTGGTCAACGACGGTCCGGTCACCCTGATTTTGGACACCCCCTAACCACCGCGATCGCCCCGATCACGCCGATGGCGAACAGGGGCGAGAAAATCGCTGCGGCCGCGCTAGCATCGAAGCACGCACCAATATGCCTAGGAGAGCTGATGTTCGAACGGTTTACTGACCGCGCGCGACGAGTCGTGGTGCTCGCGCAAGAAGAAGCGCGGATGCTTAACCACAATTACATCGGTACTGAGCATATTCTGCTCGGACTGATTCACGAAGGCGAAGGGGTTGCTGGTCGGGCGCTTGAAGCGTTGGACATCACCTTGGAAGCCGTACGTGAACAGGTGGTGGAAATGATCGGTGAAGGCCAGCAAGCCCCCTCCGGTCACATTCCGTTCACTCCGCGTGCCAAACGTGTGCTGGAACTCTCCCTGCGCGAAGCACTGCAGCTCGGACACGGCTATATCGGTACCGAACATATGCTGCTCGGTCTGCTGCGCGAAGGTGAAAGTGTGGCCGCGCAGGTGCTGACCAAACTTGATACCGACCCGCAAGAAGTCCGCCAGCAAGTGATGATGTTGCTGTCGGGCTACGAAGGTAAAGAACCGGTCGCATCGGGTGGACCGGCCGCTGAACAGCCAGCAGGCAGTGCGGTTCTCGACCAGTTTGGCCGTAACCTCACCACCGCGGCGCGCGAAGGTAAACTCGATCCCGTTATTGGGCGCGGTGCCGAAATTGAACGCGTCATGCAGATCCTCTCGCGGCGCACCAAAAACAACCCGGTGCTCATCGGCGAACCCGGCGTGGGGAAAACCGCGGTCGTGGAGGGTCTCGCCCAAGATATCGTCACCGGTAATGTGCCCGAAACCCTGAAAGATAAACAGCTCTATACCCTCGACCTCGGCTCGCTTGTGGCCGGCAGCCGTTACCGCGGTGACTTTGAAGAACGGCTGAAGAAGGTACTCAAAGAAATTCGCACCCGCGGCGATATTGTGCTGTTCATCGACGAGATCCACACCCTGGTTGGCGCTGGGGCAGCCGAAGGTGCGATTGATGCGGCAAGTATTTTAAAACCGATGCTTGCCCGCGGTGAACTACAGACCATCGGTGCGACCACCATTGAGGAATACCGCAAACATATTGAAAAAGATGCGGCACTCGAACGGCGGTTCCAGCCCATTCAGGTGCAAGAACCCTCGGTGGAACACACCGTGGCAATCCTGAAAGGTCTGCGTGATCGCTACGAAGCTCACCACCGGGTGTCCATTACCGATGAGGCACTCAAAGCTGCCGCAACCCTGGCTGACCGATACGTCCAAGATCGCCACCTGCCCGATAAGGCAATTGATCTGATTGACGAAGCCGGGGCACGCCTGCGCATCCGCCGGCTGACCGCACCGCCAGAGCTGCGCGAATTAGAAAACAAAATGCTCGAAGTGCGGCGGCAAAAAGAAAGCGCTATTGACGACCAGGACTTCGAACGTGCCGCGGCGCTGCGTGATGAGGAAGGCCGGCTGATCGCTGAGCGCACCGAAAAGGAAAAACGCTGGCGTGCCGGGGATATGGACGAGATCGCCGAAGTTGATGAGGACCTCATTGCGGAAGTGCTCGCCCAATCCACCGGGATTCCGGTCTTTAAGCTCACCGAAACCGAGTCCGCGAAACTGCTGACCATGGAAGATGAGCTCCACAAACGCATTATCGGCCAAGATGAAGCGGTAAAGGCTCTGTCCCAAGCGATTCGCCGTACCCGTGCGGGTCTGAAAGATCCGAAACGTCCGGGTGGGTCGTTTATCTTTGCTGGCCCCACCGGGGTGGGCAAGACCGAATTGGCGAAGGCTCTTGCCGAATTCCTCTTCGGTGATGAAGATGCCCTCATCCAACTCGACATGTCCGAATTTGGTGAGAAGCACACCTCCTCGCGCCTGTTTGGCTCCCCGCCGGGATATGTCGGGTATGACGAAGGTGGACAGCTGACCGAAAAGGTGCGCCGTCGTCCCTTCTCCGTGGTGCTCTTTGACGAAGTGGAAAAAGCCCACCCCGATATCTTCAACTCGCTGCTACAGATCCTTGAAGATGGGCGCCTGACCGATTCGCAGGGCCGGCTGGTGGACTTTAAGAACACGGTCATCATCATGACCACGAACCTGGGCACGCGTGATATCGCCAAGGGTGTGATGACCGGCTTCCAGGCGCACGGTGAGCTTGCCACCGATTACGAGCGGATGAAATCGAAGGTTAATGAGGAACTGAAACAGCATTTCCGTCCCGAATTTTTGAACCGTGTCGATGAAATCGTCATCTTCCCGCAGCTGAGCAAGGATGAGATCCGTCAGATCGTTGACCTGATGATCGCCCACCTTGATGAGCGTTTACGCGAGCAGGAAATGACGATCGAACTGACCGATGCGGCACGGGATCTGCTGGCAGATCGCGGTTACGATCCGGTCCTTGGTGCCCGTCCACTGCGCCGTGCGATCCAGCGTGATATCGAAGATGCGCTCAGTGAGAAGATCCTGTTTGGTGAACTCAAACCAATGCAAAAGATCACGGTGGATGCCCAGGGTGAAGGAGTACTCGGCGAGTTCATCTTCCGGGGAGAAGATATTGCCGAACTCCCACCGGTCCGTGCCCCCCACATTGCCGATCCGAGTATGGATCCAAACAAGGGGATGCGCATTGAACCGGCCGGTAGTGCGCCGCGTACCGAAACCCAACGTGATGACTCACAGTCAAGCGCGGGTCCGCGGCTAGCCTGAGGCTGACCGGGGACTTGCGGGTGCGCCCAACCAGCTCGCTTCAAGGTGCATTCACCGAGTTGGCGCGCTACGGTGGAACTAATGACGCCACCAGGCGCCCAAACGAAAGGAGTCTCATATGGGACTGGGAGATAAGATCAAGAACGCTGCCGAAGAAGCCAAGGGCAAAGTGAAGGAAGCCATTGGCGATGCCACCGACGACAAGTCGATGGAGGCTGAAGGTCACAAAGATCAGGCCTCAGCGAATTTGAAGCAGGTTGGCGAGGATATCAAGGACGCCTTTAAATAAATCACGACACGACAAGATCAGCCCCGCAAGCGTCGTCGCATGCGGGGCTGATATCTGTGTTTAGCGCCCAATACGCCCGGAGCGTCCCGTATTACGGAACAAGGCTGGGACTTCCTCACTGTTTCGGCTCAGGGACGGGTAACCTAAAGGACACAGGGCATACGGATGTATGCCACGTCACGGTTAGTGGAGGGCCAGCAGATGCCAAAATACGTATACATGTTCAGTGAAGGGGATAAAGATCAAAAAGATCTCCTCGGTGGCAAGGGTGCCAACCTCGCTGAAATGACCAACTTGGGATTGCCCGTTCCCCCGGGATTTACGATCACCACCGATGCGTGTCGCATCTATATGAAACAGCGGGAACTGCCCGAAGAGCTTGGCGTGCAAGTCACAACCGCGATGGCTGATGTGGAAGCGGCCATTGGACGTAACTTTGGTGACGCAAAAGAGCCCCTGCTCGTCTCGGTGCGTTCTGGCGCAAAGTTCTCGATGCCCGGGATGATGGAAACCGTCTTAAATATTGGACTTAATGACGAATCAGTCGTGGGACTTGCCGAATTTTCCGGTGATGAACGCTTCGCGTGGGACTCCTACCGCCGGCTGATCCAAATGTATGGCAAAACCGTTCTCGATATTGATGGCGACTATTTCTCCGATGCCCTCGATGCCCTGAAAGCCAAGCGCAACGTGACCTCCGACCCGGAACTAAGCGCGGAGGATCTAAAAGAACTCGTTGACGAATTCAAAGCGATCACCAAACGTGAGGCGGGTATTGATTTCCCGCAAAACCCGCGTGAACAGCTCGATTTGGCCATCGAAGCGGTCTTCAACTCGTGGAATACCGAACGCGCCGTACTCTACCGCCGCCGCGAACGTATCCCCCACGAACTGGGCACCGCGGTCAACGTCTGCACGATGGTCTTTGGCAACCTGGGCGAGGGCTCTGGCACCGGCGTGTGCTTTACGCGTGACCCCTCCACCGGCCATTCGGGTGTCTATGGTGACTACCTCGAAAATGCGCAGGGTGAAGATGTTGTCGCCGGGATCCGTAACACCTTGTCACTGCAGGATCTCGAACAGATCGACAAGGCCGCATACGATGAACTACGCGCCGCGATGCGCCGACTAGAAACCCACTATCGGGATCTGTGCGATATCGAATTCACCATTGAAAAAGGCAAACTGTGGTTGCTACAAACCCGCGTTGGGAAACGGACGGCCGCCGCGGCATTCCGCGTGGCAACCCAGCTGGTGGATGAAAAACTCATCACCGTTGATGAGTCAATCGAGCGTGTCACCGGGGCGCAACTAAGCCAACTGATGTTCCCGCAGTTCGATGTTGATGCGGACAAACAACTGCTTGCCACCGGGATGGCAGCCTCCCCGGGTGCTGCCGTGGGTGAAATTGCCTTTAACTCCGAGCAGGCCGAAGAATCGCGCGCCGCCGGTCGCGATGCGATCTTGGTGCGCCGGGAAACAAACCCTGATGATCTGCCCGGGATGATTGCCGCAATCGGGGTGCTCACCACCCGCGGTGGGAAAACCTCCCACGCTGCCGTTGTGGCCCGCGGTATGGGCACCACCTGTATTGTCGGGGCCGAGTCGGTCGATATTAACGAAGCGGCTGGCGAACTCACCGTTGGCGATACCGTGCTGCGGCGCGGGGATATTATCGCCATCGATGGGACCAGCGGCGAGATCTTCGTTGGTGACGTCCCCGTGGTGCCCTCCCCGGTGATGACCTATATTTCCGAAGGTCTGCAGGCAGCACTAGCCCAGGCGGAAGATGAGGAAACCAAAGAACTCGTCCATGCGGTTGACCGCATCCTCACCCACGCCGATCAGGTGCGTCGCCTGAAAGTCCGCGCCAATGCGGACACCCCCGAAGATGCGCGCGCCGCTCGGGCGCGCGGTGCGCAGGGGATTGGCCTGTGCCGTACCGAACATATGTTCCTCGGGGATCGACGCGAACTGATTGAACGGGTGATCCTGGCCGATAGTGAAACTGAACGCGATGCCGCCTTAAAGGCTCTCATCCCGCATCAGCGCGGTGACTTCATCGAAATTTTCGAAGCGATGGATGGCCTGCCCACCACCGTACGGTTGATTGACCCGCCGCTGCACGAATTCCTACCTGATTTGACCACCTTGACCGTAAAGGTGGCGTTGGGCAAGGAACGCGGTGAGGATGTTACCCGCGAAGAAACCCTGCTGGCTGCCGTTCAGCGGATGCACGAAGCCAACCCGATGCTCGGCTTACGCGGGGTGCGTCTCGGGTTGAAAATCCCGGGCCTGTTCGGACTGCAGATCCGTGCGATTGCTGAAGCCTATGTTGAACGGAAGAAGGCGGGCGGAGATCCGCGTCCCGAAATTATGGTGCCGCTGGTCGGATCGGTACGGGAGTTGCAAATTGTGCGCGACCGGGCCACGGCGATCCTGCAAGAGGTCAGTGCCGAATCTGGAATTGATGTGACCCCCCTGATTGGCGCGATGATTGAGCTGCCGCGCGCGGCGGTGACAATCGATTCGATTACCGAAGAATCCGACTTTTTCTCCTTTGGGACCAACGACCTTACCCAAACGGTGTGGGGCTTTAGTCGCGATGACGTGGAGGCGTCCTTCTTCACCGAATATCAGGACTATTCCATCTTTGGGATCTCCCCGTTTGAATCCATTGACGAACGCGGGGTGGGCACCCTGGTTGACATGGGGGTGCGCGGAGCACGCAAAGCCAAACCCGACATCCACCTGGGGGTGTGCGGTGAACATGGCGGTGACCCCGACTCGATTCACTTCTTTGACAAGGTGGGACTCGACTACGTTTCGTGCTCACCCTTCCGCGTGCCAGTCGCGCGGCTAGAAGCTGGTCGCGCAGCGGTAGCTGCCGGTGAGGACGCCACCGCCTAAGGACCCAACTATCGCCAACTGCCGCGCCGTTAGGCGCGGCAGTTGCGCTGTCCAACAGGCGTGGCGATTGTCTATCCAGTGGAATTTGCCCCCGAGTGGTCGCCAAGTCTGACACACTGCCGACATGGACCGCCTCGAGACTGTTCCGCACCACCCAGCGATCAAGCAGCTGCGTCGCCATGTGCGCGGCGAGGTTGATACGCAGGTACGTCGGCGCGCTGAATACGCCACCGATGCGTCAAACTATCGGATTATTCCCGCTGCGGTTGCCTATCCGGCCAACCGCGAGGATCTCGCCACGATCATCCAGGTGTGCGGGGAGCACAACCTGCCCCTGGCGATGCGCGGAGCGGGAACCTCCATTGCCGGAAATGCGATTAGTTCCGGCATCGTGGTGGACACCACCCGGCATCTCAACCAGATCCTCGAGGTGGATACCACCGCGAAAACTGCCGTGGTGGAACCGGGGGTGGTGATGAGTGATCTGCACACCCACACCCTGGGCCACCAGTTGCGTTTTGGTCCCGACCCATCAACCTTTACCCGCGCCACCTTCGGGGGCATGATCGGTAATAACGCCTGCGGTCCGCATGCGGTTGCGTGGGGAAAAACGGCAGAAAATGTGCTGCGTTTGGAATGTCTCGATGGGCGCGCCCGGTCATTTACTGCCGCGGCAGGCCCCGATGCCCTCGCTGCGGTGCCGGGCTTAGAAGCGATTGTCACGACCTATCTGGCCCACATCCGCACCGAACTTGGTCGATTTTCCCGCCAGGTCTCCGGTTACAGTCTCGAACATCTCCTCCCGGAGCGCGGCCGTGACCTTGCCAAGGCCCTCGTTGGCTCGGAGGCCAGCTTAGCGGTGGTCACCGAGGCTGAAATCCAACTGGTCACCACCCCCACCAGCCCGCACCTGGTCGTCCTTGGTTACGATTCGATGGTGGCGGCCGCCGATGCGGTCCCGGCACTGCTGGCGGCCGGGGTGATTGCGCTAGAAGGTTTCGATGCGAAACTCGTGGACTATGTGATTGCGAAAAAGGGGGCGGGCGCCGTCCCGCATCTACCCGCCGGTCGTGGCTGGTTACTTGCAGAAGTTGCCGGTGAGACTGCGGCGCACAGTGGAGAGCTTGCCGCCGGGTTACAACAGAGCGCTTTGCGTCACGGTGCCATTGATACGGCCGTCTACCCCCCTGGACCCACGGCCGCCTCCCTGTGGAAAATCCGGGCCGACGGGGCGGGGCTGGCCGGTCGTACCCCAGCGGGCAATCCCGCCTGGCCGGGGTGGGAAGATGCGGCGGTGCCGCCGGAAAACCTGGGCGCCTACCTGCGAGACTTTCATGCCTGCCTGGATGAATTTGGTTTGGACGGGCTGGTCTATGGGCACTTCGGCGATGGCTGCGTGCACGTGCGGATTGACTTTCCCCTTGATCACCAGCGCGGACGCGGTGTGTTACGTCAGGCAATGCAGGAGCTAGCCCAGATCGTCTTCCGCCACGGCGGTTCCCCCTCGGGTGAACACGGTGATGGCAGGGCACGCAGTGAGTTGCTGACGCAGATGTATTCACCGCCGCTGCGCCGGGCATTTCAAGAAGTCAAAGCGCTATTCGATCCGCTGGGAATCCTCAACCCGGGAATCCTCGCCCCGAGTGCCACAGGTGCACCAATCGCTGCGCTCGATGAGGATTTACGTCTGCCCCAGCGCCAGGAACTCACCGCGAAATACTTCCATCTTCCCGGTGATGGCAGCGATTTGGGCCGGGCAGTTCACCGCTGTACCGGGGTTGGAAAATGCCGGGTGACCGGTCCGGGACACGTGATGTGTCCGTCATACCGGGCGACCCGCGATGAAAAAAATACCACCCGCGCACGCGCACGTATCCTCCAAGAAGTCACCCAAGCCGGTGCGATCGCCTCCCTTGACGCGGCGCAGGTACGTGAGAGTCTCGAGCTGTGCCTGGCATGTAAAGCCTGCGCCAGTGACTGTCCCACGGGGATCGATATGGCCAGGTATAAAGCCGAAGTGCTCGCCGCGAGCTATGCGGGCAAACTCCGTCCCCTCTCCCACTACACCCTTGGATGGTTACCGCGGTGGATCCGCCTGCTCACCAATACGCCCGGTGCCGCGCGCCTTGCCTCCCTGGGAGCACAGCTGGCCGGGAAGTCGCGCAGCGTGCAGGCAGGGATCTTACGGGCCGGGGGGATGAGTCCGGAACGGGAGTTACCCTCGCTGGAACGTGAATCGTTGCGCAGCTGGATGCGCCGCCAAGACCTGGGGGAGGGAAGCACAGCGGTGCTGTGGGCAGATACCTTCTCCCACCTGCTAGATTCACGTGGCGCGCGCGATACCTTCCGGGTGATGAAACGCGCTGGCCACCGCGTCTATCTCGCTCCCGAACGGGCATGTTGCGGTCTGACCTACATCACCACCGGCCAGTTGGATCGGGCGCGAGCAGCCCAACTCCGCCTCATTGACACCCTCGCTCCGGTGGCAGCCCAAGGTATTCCCATCGTTGGGGTTGAGCCGTCATGTATCGCAGCGGTGCGCGATGATATGCCCGACCTGCACCATGATGACCCGCGTGCCCGACTGGTTGCGCGCCATGTCTACACGCTGGCGGAATTCCTCACCGACCACGCCGAGCACTATGTTGCCCCCGACCTTTCCGGACGCACCATTGTGGCCCAGCCTCACTGCCACCACTATGCGATTATGCAATGGGATACCGATGCCGCGCTGCTGCGTGCTGCCGGGGCCAGGGTGGAAATCGCTGAAGGCTGCTGTGGGATGGCGGGGAACTTCGGGATGGAACCGGGACACTATGACATTTCGCGTGCCGTCGCCAACACTGCCGTGTTGCCACTACTGGATGCGCACTGCGATGCGCAGATCCTCGCCGATGGATTTTCCTGCCGCACTCAAATCGATCAGTTGGCAGGCCGTTCCGGCGCGCATCTCGCCACACTGTTGGCCAACGTGCCACAATAGAGAGCGGTATCGCGTGATCTTTGGGAGTCGGTATGTCACTGTATGAATTTGATGACGGACACCTCATCCCCGCTCGGTTTGGCCAACCCACCACCACGGGTTTGAGTCGTGAACATCTGCAAGCGGTGCGCAGCCACGTGTTGGAACTCGTGGGGCGGCCGCTCTTTCCGGTGCTGTGGGAAGAAGGTGATGATGGACGGCTGCTCGCCCTGGATGCTGCCGGTGCGACCGTCACCGTGGAAGTACTGCGCGAACTCAACGCCCAAACTCTCGTCGCTGCGCTTACCCGCGCCGGTCACAGTGCAGCGCTTGGCTGGCTGGACCTTGCTGCGCGCTATCCCAGCGGGGAACAGGCATTTCGACGTGATTGGAACCAATTCCGCCAAGCCCTGCCCCCGCGGATCGCTCCGGGAGCACGAATCGTCTTGGTCGCCTCGGTGATCACCGAGGATTTACGCCCCGCTTTGGAAATGCTTGCCGGTTCGGGAGTTGAAGCCCACCAGCTACAACTGCGTGACTTCGGTGATGGCCGCCAACTGCTCGATATTGTTCCCGTGCGCGGACCGCTCGCCCAGCGCAGCGAGCACGTGATTGGTCACCAGCCGCGCGTGGCAATCGATATGCAGGCCAGTGACGAAGAAGATGACGACCTGCAATTGCCGGCAGCCCAAGAAACGGATCAGTCGGCCCCGCTGGCCCCCAGCGCTCCGGAAGTGGAACTTCCCCGTCCGCCTGCCCAAACCCAACACACCGCTGTGGCCGAAGCCGAAGGTGAGCAGCCACAGGCGGCACGGCACGGTGAAACATCACCTCCCGCACCGCCAGCAGAATCTGGCGGAGTGGGATTACCAGAGATTGCCGCCTACGTTGGTGAACCCATCACCTTGGTGTGGGTGGAATTGCGCCGCGATTGCCGCCACGAAGCAACCTTGCAACCCGGTGGGACAATGACCCTGGCAGATGGGCAAGTCTTTAGTGACCCGAATGCGGCCGCCCAGGTCGCCTCGGGACGTGAAGAGGTTGACGGGTGGCGGGTATGGCGCTTTGGGGAAGCGGGCGCCAGCCTTGCCGATGCGCGCGAAGAACTCTCCGAATTCCAATAACCGCTAGCAATAGGACGCTAAAAACCGGCGCAGTTCACCAAATACGGCATCCCGGATGGGCGCAGCTGACAAAAAGACGTCGTGAATTGCCCCCTCAAAGGCGGCCAGAGTCACCAGCTGGCCCAAATTCAATGCGGCGCGACGCAGGGTCGGCACCGAGAGCACCGAATCAACCTGTAATAGCTCCGGGGTGAAATCATTGCGGAAGTCACTGCGCGCCGAGGTCATCATCAGCGTTGGGCAGGAAATCTCCAGTCCGGCTGCCACCCGGTCATGGGCAGCAATAATTGCGGCGAGCCACCCGGCGCGAATGGCAGGGGAGGGGTGGCGACGCCAGTGCGGATTAAATTCCCACCCCAGTTCTTCTAACGTTCGGTAATACACCCCGTTATCGGGAACCGGTAAAATCCGCATCGGATTGAGCCGCGAGACCGTGCCGGCAATCGGCTGGGCAATCATCTTGACGACCGGTGAGCTTTGCAGCGCCAACCAGGGCGAATTTAAAATCAGGGCCCGGAGCGCACCGGGGTGACGATCAGCCCAAAGCGCCGCCGTGAGTCCGCCGGTGGAATGACCACCGAGCACAAGGTCGAAATGAAAGCCACATTCACCTCTGATCACCCGCAGCGCCCGGTGGATATCCTCATCATAGGTACGCAGGCTGGTAATAAACCCGGCAGTTTGGTGGTCTCGCAGACTCCGCCCGTATTTGCGTAAATCTAGCGCATAGCAAATCCCGCCGGCACGCGCGATCTGGCGAGCGAGGTGGGGGTGATAGAAATAATCATTCCACCCGTGCAGATATAAGAATGCGAAATGTGGATCACTGGGCGTATCAGCTAACGCGTGGGGATCAGCGGCCACCACATGTTTGGTCAGGGTCGCCACCACCGGTCCTTCATCATCGGGCGCTAGCTGCAAAGTGGTGGAGACAAATCCGGCACCGAGATGATCGGGGTGCCAATCAATTGCGCGCATATCTTCATTTAAGTCCACGACTGGCACCTCCACCACCCAAAACCTGATACGAATGTGACAATTGTGAATATAGTGGCGTTTGAGCCAGATGTTGTGCGATCCTTGTACGCTGGTGAGCGAACCATCGCGCGTCAAGTTGACACGCTGGTGGCCCCTCGGTCTCTTGGAGGATACGCGTGAAACCGATCCGCTGCCTAGCAACGATCAGTGCTTTCGCCTTGGCGCTTACTGCCGTGGTGCACCCCGCTGCCATTGCCAATCCGGTCAGTGAGGACGATATTGCTGATTCGCGCGCCCGCGAGCGCGCTACCGCCGGTGATATTGCCGCATTGGAGATTGAACTCGCGCAGATTCAAACCCAGACCGAACAAACCGGGGTTGCCGCTCAGGAAGCCGCCGAAGCCTACCTGCGTGCCGATGAGGAACGCCTCGCCGCCGAGCAGCGCGCGAAAGATGCCGCCGCAGCGGCCAGTGCCGCCCTCCAAGAGGTTGAAACCGCCCGCGATAAGCTCGGGGTGAGTGCGCGTGATATGTATCGGCGCGGCTCGGTGCCCTTTACGCAGCTGTCACCATATGTCAGTGACCACACCTTCCACGAGCTGTCAACCGCGATGACCACGCGCAAACTCGTCACCAATGCGCGTGATGGTGCCCTCCAAGAATTCCGTGGCGTTGAAACGGTCGCCGCCACCCTGGCGCGCCAGGCGGAGCAGGCACGCAGCGAAGCCGAAGCAGCCGCCAAGGCAGCTAATGCACGCAATGTGCAGGCCCAGGAAGCTTTCGATAAGGCCGATAGTCAAGAACACGCTGCGGCGATGCGCCGCGATGAGCTCATCGCTGAGCTGGCCAGGCAGCGCAATACCACCGAAGCACTCGAACGTGAACGGCAAGCGGACTTGGAGCGTGCTCGCAAAGAACGGGAATCCGAAGCGGCCTTAGCTCAGTTACAAGCGCAGCTGGCAGCCCAACCTGCCCAGCCCCCCTCACGCGATACGCCGCGCCCGGCCCCCGCGCCCACCTCGGCGCCCAAACCGCCAGC
>JAUNVN010000233.1 GCA_030537655.1 Bowdeniella nasicola
TCTGTTCTTTCTGGAGGGACTGCGCCGATGGTTGCCTCCGCTCTGCTGGCCGTAACCGGTTCGTGGATTCCACTGTCGATTTACTTCGTTACGATGGCTGGAATCGGTCTGGTGACCACATTCTTCGCGCCTGAAACTCGTGGTCGAGACCTAAACCTACTTGAAGATGCAATCTGAGCGGAGCCGGGCAGAAATGACCAAGCGCCCTACACAAAAGGACGTTGCCAGAGTGGCCGGTACATCGACCGCGGTCGTTAGCTACGTGCTCAACGATGGACCGCGGCCAATCTCTGAGGAGGCTCGACGCCGAGTCATGGCTGCGATCGCAGAAACCGGATACCGGCCTAATGGCGTTGCTCGAGCCCTTGCCCATGGCCAGAGCTCGGTGTTCGGGCTGGTGGTCCCGGACATAGCCAACCCATTCCTTGCACAACTTACCCAGGCCTTGGAGAGGGAGTTCCTGAAGCGGGGTTATTCATTGTTGATCGGTGATTCCGAGGATGATCCCGAACGCGAGATCAAGGTGATCGAAACGCTGATAAGCCAACAGATCACAGGTTTGGTGTGGTACGGGGTGGAGGAACCATTACCTTTGGAGGTGGTTGATTCCGCAATCCTGCCAGTCGTGTTGATTGGTACCCCAACAGGTTTGGCGAGTCCTCGCAGCGGCGGCAGGTTCATCTGTGTCAACACCAACGACAAGGAGCATGCCACGCTGGCAACTGCGCACCTGATTGGGCACGGGCGCACGCGAATCGCACATTTGGGCGGCCCCACCGGGAAGCTTAATGCGCATGAGAGAGCCCAAGGCTGGCTGGATGGCCTGCGCGCAGCCGGACTTCCTTCGGGCCAGCGGTATACGGCACCTTTCACCCGAGAGGGTGGATATGATTCGGTTCATGAGATTCTAGACGCGGGTTGCGACGCCATAGTGGTTTCCAACGAGATGCAGGCGGTCGGATTGCTGGCCGGCTTATCGAGAGCCGGTATTAATGTCCCGGAAGAAATTGCAGTGATCGCTCTGAATGGAACTCCTGCAGCCCAATACACCGTGCCCTCGTTGTCCACCGTTCATCCGCTTATGGATGGGCTCTCAAAGAGCATCGCCGACGCATTGGATCCGAAATCAGCCGTGTCCTTGATCCAGGCCGAGGGCCGCTTGACCCCGAGGGCGAGTTGCGGTTGCGCTGATACTCCTGAAGGTGAACAACGGTGAAATTAATAATTGACTGTGATCCCGGAAACGGGATTCCCGGAGCCAACGTAGACGATGCACTTGCACTCGCTTTTGCGCTCAATCACCGTAACCTTGACGTTCGTGCTGTTTGGACAGTTTTCGGCAACACCTCGTGTGCCGAAGGTTATGATTCTGCGCTAAACCTCATGTCAGAACTTGGAAAGAGTGTTCCGACTCGCCGCGGTTTCGATCAACCACTGTCAGGGAACCGCGACGATTGGCGTCGACGATTGGACGAACCAAGCCAAAACCCTGCGGTTTTTTCTTTGTGGGGTGCGATAGAAGCGCCGCAGCGCTATAGCTCTGCAGATGCCATTGATCCGCTTCCGGGCATGGTGCATGATCTGCATCTAGCGGGGGAAGGGGTTGCCCTCGCCTGCCTCGGTCCACTCACCAATGTCGCCAGGCTCATCCAAGAAGCCCCCGACGCGTTGGCGAGGGTCGATCGGATCTACCTTATGGGTGGGGCGATAGGGCACGATGATTTGGTAGACACCAATTTCGCGGTGGATCCGTTGGCGGCAAAAATTGTTCTGCATGCAGGGATCCCTTTGACGGTGATTCCCTTGGATGTAACCCGAACTACGGAACTATCCGGCCGAACCTGGCGGGCGCTCCTGGACCAGACTCCGGCAGGGCGGGGTGGCCCGCTCCATCGCGTCTCCGGATGGCTGGAGCCGTGGATGGCACACAGCGCACGCACTCGGCCGGTTGATGGCATGTGGCTGCACGATTTGGTAGTTGTGGCTGCCATCGCGGAGCCTGGCCTGGTGAAATATCAAGACGCAGTGGTTGACGTGTCTGATTCTCCGGCAGGGAAACTTGTGTGTGATCAGAACGGCGTACTGGTGCGAATGGTGTGCAATGTCGACAACAGCGCTTTGGTATCGCTCTGGGCTGATACTCTCCG
>JAUNVN010000234.1 GCA_030537655.1 Bowdeniella nasicola
GGCGGCTCTGCCGTGCCCGCGCAGATCATCAGCACTGAGCACATCCGCGAGGTTGCCGGATTCGGTGTGCAAGCGAAGATTAAGGGGAGAACCATCAAGGTGGGCCGGGCTGCTTTTGCTCACCCCAATGCCGCTGAAGATGGAGACGGTGGCGCTGATGACAGCTACACCCGCGCCCAAAAGGGTGTCTCGGGTGAGTCAATTGCCTGGATAAGCGCCGATGATCGCCTACTTGGGCACATTACCCTCTCCGATGAGATCCGCTCCGAGACCCCCGACGTGCTTGCCGAGCTGGCGGAAGCCAAAGTGAGCAATACCGTGATGCTTACCGGCGATGCGCGAGAAACCGCCGAAGCGGTGGCCGCCAAGATCGGGATTGGGAATGTACGTGCTGGTTTGCTCCCCGGGGAAAAGGTGGAGCAGATGACTGCGGTCACCGAACGGCCGGTGATGATGGTGGGCGATGGGGTCAATGATGCTCCGGTGCTGGCTGCTTCCGATATTGGGGTGGCTATGGGGGCGCGCGGATCGGCTGCTGCCGCCGAAAGCGCCGACGTGGTGATTATGGTCGATGACCTGGGTAAGATTCCTCACCTGCTTGAGGTATCACGGCACACCATGAAAATTGCCTGGCAGGCCATTGCCATTGGGGTGGGTTTGTCGGTCATCCTCATGTTGATCGGTGCCTCGGGCATTATGCCGGCCATTGTGGGTGCCTGGATGCAGGAGCTGGTTGACCTGGCATGCATTTTGTGGGCACTGCTCGCCATGCGCGACGCCGGTTATCGCCGTCGGACGAATAACGCCACGATGGAAGGAAATCGCGATACCGTTATGTCCATCCACAGCCAAGAAAACGTGGTGAATGAGGGTGATACGAATGCGAGCGATTTTACGGGGATCCAAGCCCAGCCCAGAGCCGAAGTTTTCCAACAGCGGTCCAACTCAGATGATGGCCGATGGCAAGATGATTCCGCAGTTGGGATTCGGGACCTACAAGATTCCGCCTGCCCAAACCGCCGAGCTCACTGCCAGTGCGTTGCAATGCGGTTACCGGCATATCGACACTGCCCAAATGTACGGCAACGAGGCAGCGGTCGGTCAGGGGTGGAAAGCGAGCGGTCTGGCGCGCGAGGACATCTTCCTCACCACCAAACTCAATAACCCCAATCATCGCCCGGCCGATGTGCGGGCCAGCTTTGAAAAGTCGCTGGCTGATCTGCAAACCGATTACGTGGATTTATTTTTGATCCACTGGCCGCTGCCGATGCACTATGGCGGGGATTTCGTGAGCACCTACCAGGTATTGGAGGAATTGGCCGACGACGGGCGCGCGCGGTCAATCGGTGTCTCGAATTTCCAACCGCATCACCTCGAAGCGCTGGCAGCGGCCGGATGTTCCCAACCGGCGGTGAATCAGGTGGAGGTACACCCGTATTTCACCAATTTAGAAGTGGTGAACTTTTGCAAGGGCGCGCATATCCAGGTGGAGTCGTGGGCGCCACTGGCGCGCGGCAAAGTGCTGCGTGATCCGCTGGTGGGGGTGATTGCCGAAGACCTCGGGGCAACTCCGGCCCAAGTGGTGATCGCCTGGCATCTGGCCAAGGGGTATGTCACTTTCCCGAAGTGTTCGAGTCCTGAGCGTCAGGCGGAGAACTGGGCGGCACGCGATGTGCATCTGACGCTGCGGCAAATCGAACGCATTGATGAGCTCAATCGCGGGGAGGCCGGCCGCACCGGAATGCATCCCGATCACATGGATCGCCTCGATACCTAATAGGCGTGGCCGCTCGCGGCAAAGAATGCGCGCGGCACAGGCATGACTCAGGCCCGTCCAGAATTCTCTGGACGGGCCTGAACGCTATGGGGTTTGTGGGTGCCGCAAGTGCCGGGGCGCCGCTAGTGCCGGGGCGCCGGTGGGTTAGCAGTGGGCGGCGGCCACCGCCAGGGTAAGAGCGGTGCCGAACTTGGTTTCGCGCTCCTCGGGGGTCATATCCTGCGAATGGTCGAGCAGGTGGTCGGAAATGGTGAGCACTGCGAGCGCCTGCTTGTGGTACTCGGCAGCCACCGCGTATAGGGCAGCGGCTTCCATTTCTACACACAGTGCGCCGTACTTGGCGAGCAGCTCGGTT